>NZ_LZZL01000008.1:0-86745 GCF_002006495.1 Clostridium sp. BL-8 | reverse complement strand
TTTTTCGAGTAGCTGTAGAGTAGCACATATTTTTAAAGTGAGCATATTTTTGAACGGTATTGTTTTTAAAGAAAATAAAATCTATAAGTTCCTTTTCATCATCGTTTAAATTATTAAGGGCTAGTCTTAAATCCGTATAATCACATTCCTCACAAAATAAATCTTCTAAGCTGATATCCTGAGAAGGCAAATCTTTTTCAAAATCATCAAGGAGACTTAAAGCATCATATCCTTCAGTGGAGCGTCTAGTTTTAATTCGTTTTATAAGATCATTCATATTATTTTTAATTGCATTAGTGGCATAGGCAACAAATATATGTTTTTCTAAATTGTACATGGAAACACATTTGAATAATGATTTGTAACATTCATTGTGAAGATCATGTATGTCATAACCATCAATAAAAGTTTTTTTAGAAATATTTAAGATTAAAGGCCTAAATTCTTCAGCTAATTTATCTTTTGATAACATATCTCCATTTTTACATTTATAAACTAATTCTTCAATGTAATTAAAATCCATACAGACCTCCCTATGATTATTATATGAAATTATTTTACTACTATATGTAGTATAAAATATAAAAATATCTCTACATATAGTATATATGGTAAAATTTCATATATCTCCAAGGGAGGTGTATAAATATTAATCTGATTGAAATTTTATGGAAAATTACATAAAAACGTTGTTCTGTCCATTTTAACTCCTTGTATTATTTTAATTTGTTACATAATAATATTGATGCAATAATATGAAGAACTTATAAATAAATGCAGTTGTAATATAATAATAAGTATATAAAATGATATTGAATAGTTAAAAATTCAAGAAATGAATTTAAGGTGGTTTTTATAAAATATTTCTTGATAGTAAATTGTTGTGTCACAATTAAAGTTGTTCAAGGAATAATATAAGAAGGAGGAAAAGTTATGTCAAGCAACGTAAAACAGAGAAGAATAGTTTTAGATTTAGCAACTACTTTAGATGGCTTTATTGAAGGGAAAAATGGAGAAGTTGATTGGTGCATTATGGATACTGATATGGGGTTTACTAATTTCTTAAATGAAATTGATACTATTTTATATGGTAGAAAAAGTTACGATTTATGGGGACAATATATTCCACAAGATGAAGATTCTGATGATGAAAAAGAAGTTTGGAAATTGATTCATAGTAAAGAGAAATATGTGTTTTCCAGAACACAAATAGATACTAATAATCAAGCAATATTTATAAATGAAAATATTCTTGAAGAAGTAAATAAATTGAAGAATAAGCCTGGTAAAGACATTTGGCTATATGGAGGAGCAAGTCTCATTACGACCTTTATAAATTTAGGGCTTGTTGATGAATTTAGATTATCTATTCACCCTGTTATTTTGGGAGAAGGAAAACCGTTGTTTAGTGATATAAAAAAGAGATTGAATTTAAAAATGGTTAATACCAGAACATTCTCTTCTGGCGTTGTACAACTAATCTATCATTGGAATGGTAATTAATTTTTAACAGAGCCAAAAGCAAAATAAGGTTTAAAATGTAAAGGGAGCATATTAAGATTGAATAATGCGATTTTTACAAAATATGCTATAATTAATACAGAATAGTAGATAGTGACGAAGAAGAGCATTTTATCTAATAGAGGGGAGGATGTCCATGGAAGATCAGGATTTAACATTTAAAACTAATAGCGGGAAATTCAATTATAGAGTTGGGGCAATTATTATTAGAGACAATAAATTACTTATGGTTAAAAATGATAGTGCTCCTTATTATTATTCAGTAGGTGGAAGAGTAAAGTTAAATGAAACATCTGAAGAAGCTGTTATTCGTGAGACGTTTGAAGAGACAGGAATGGAACTTGAAATTGACAGATTAGCCTTTATTCATGAACATTTTTTCAATGAAGAAATAACAAAGGAAAATTATCATGAAATTGCCTTTTTTTATTTAATGAAAGTATCTGCTAGCATGGATTTTGTTTGTAAAAGCTTTGGAGATCAAGGCGCAAAAGAACATTTACATTGGTTGCCTATTGAGGATTTAGACAGATATCACTTGTATCCAGAATTTTTTAAAACTAAATTATCAAGAGGCATAAATGGCATTGAACATATTATTTCAAAAGAATAAAAATATATGACATAAGAATAGTCGTTAGTTCGCTATTTTCTTAAGTTATGAATCAATAAAAATAAATAGCAAATTGTAAAATCGTATTATTCAATAGATTGAATTTGCGATTTTTTTCTGCGCAATTCTAATATTGGACAAACTGTAGATTTGACGTAGTAAATAAAAAATAGTTCTTTGATAAATTAATAATGTGATATTTACAAAATATGCTATACTTTATTTATAATGGTATTTTTAATAAATAAAGTAATAAGTTTAGAAGGAGTAAAATGAAAAGATTTAAAATGATTATTATAGATATAATTCCATATATACTTGTGTATATAACTTCCTGCTTAACGACTTTGTCACATGAATTAGGTCATTCAATAGTTGCATATTTTTTTGATATTAAAAACAATCCATTTGATCTTCATTATAGTACAAAAATTTTTATGTTTGGAATAAGTGAAAATGTCGATTATGATAAGGTGTCAAAATTAATACAATATAAAGCAATATTAATATCAGCAGCAGGTTTGATTGTAAATTTTATTTTTGCTGTAAGTATAATAATATTGTTGATATTCTTTTACAGAAATCTCAACAAGTTTTTATGTTATGTTTTATACTTGTTTTTATTTTGGAATGTAAATGAATTCTTTAATTATTTTATACTCCGTAATATATTCTTACGGGGCGATGTTGCAAATATTGTAACTTATGGTATACCTCATATTTGTGTATTGGTATTTGGAATAGGTTTTTCCTTGATTTTAGTTTATTTTTTATTTTTAAAGGCTAAGGAGAATTTATTTAAGGCATTTAACTTGACCCAAAATCAATGCGTTAAATTTACGAAAATAATAGTATTAAGTTTTAGAATATGCCAAGTTTTAACATTATATAATGCAATTTTTTATTATAGTTAAGGTAAACATTAATTAGAAATCGGATGGTTAAACTTGAGTTATTTAAACATAGATTTATATTTACAATACACAATTTCTTTTATATTTATGTAAAAGAAAAATAAATAGCAGATTTAAATATCACATTGTTCAGTGTGATATTTTTTAGTGCGTCATACTAATCACGAAGCAGTTTAAGATTCATGCAAAATGTAATAAAGAGTAACGCATCAAAAGGGGAAATGGCGTTACTCTTTATTAAGATATTTATTTAATAGGGTAAATGTTTATGAAAAAAATTACTTGAAAAAAGTTCTTTGAAAATTGAATAATATGATTTTTACAAAATATGCTATAATTAATACAGAGTAGTAAATAAGTGCGAACTGAAGATAATTAATATTTTATGTTGGAGGTAATGGAATGAGTTGTAAAATGTGTGACAAGCAAAAAAATATTAAAGATGACCCATATTTTATTATGGAACTTGAAACAGGATATGTAATTTTAGGATGGTTTCAGAGGTTCAAGGGCTATACTGTTTTCAATTGTAAAGAGCATGGTCCTGAATTACACAACTTAGAACATTCTTTTAAAATAAAACATCTTGAAGAAATGTCTATAGTAGCAGAGGCTGTTTCTAATATATTTAAGCCTGATAAGATGAACTATGAACTACTTGGAAATGGATGTCCTCATATTCATTGGCATCTATATCCAAGAGTAAAAGGTGATACTCCTATAGTTAGTTCGGTATATCAATTGTCAAATGAGGAATTGTTTGATGAATCTACAAGACCGAATGAGGAGCAGAGAGAAGAATTGAAAGAAAAGATTAAAAATGAAATTGTACTTCTACTTTCAAGATAAGTATTAAACGAAGTAATTGTAAATTAAAACGTAATAGTACATAACAAATTGTGTATCAAAGATTATAATCAAAGAACGATTAATTCTTAACAGGAGGTCTAAAATTATGAAAGATAAATTTCTTTGTGTCATGGCACAATATGATATGGAAACAGAACAAAAGTTGAAAGAAATTCAAAATTTATTAAAGGAAAAAGGGTTTGTCGGGAAGCAGACACCTAACTTGCCGAATCATATCACTCTTGGGAGTTTTGAAATATCACAAGAAGTATTGATAAAAGAAAAAGTAAAAATGGTATCAGAAAAGTTTCATAAATTTGAAATTAAATTGAGCAATATTGGACTCTTTGGACTGGATGTTTTGTTTATATCACCTTCTGTAAATCATGAATTATTAAATTTACAACAATATTTTAATCATGATTTTGCTGATGGATTTGGATGGACAGCCCATACAACGATGCTAATAGATGATCATAAAACTATTTTAAAAGCATTACCTTTTGTAGCAGACAGTTTTAAAGGTTTTTCTGGAAAAATAGAGTCCATTAGTTTATATGAATTTTGGCCAACACGCTTTATTTTAGAGAAAAAATTATTATAGTTATTTCAAAATATTTATTTTTCTTGCAAGACTGTAGAATAACACGAAGTAGCAAAGAACTTTAGTGTTATAGAAAAGAATAATTATATTACATTAAGGTAGAATGAGGTTTATATATGGAAAGGATAGCATTGGTTTCGGATATTCATTCAAATATCCACGCATTAGAAGTATTTATGAATTACATTAATAATGAATGCAAAGTCTCTAAAATTTTAAATATGGGTGATTTTATTCAAATAGGGCCAAATCCATTAGAAGTTTACGATATTATTATGAATGACGACAGATTTATAAATGTTATGGGTAATGGAGAGTATATGTTTTTTGATAAGGAAATCAAGAAACGTTACGAAAAGGAATCTGAACATAGAGATTGGGTAATTAATCGATTAGGAAATGAGAGAATGGAAAGATTAAAACAAGTGCCACTTCAAAGAATTGTTGAAATTGAAAATAAAAAATTTCTTATGGTGCATACAAGAATGAATAGTGTTATAGAGTTTCCTCTTCTGTATAAAAAGAAAACTCTTGAGGAATTTGTTGCAGATTATAATGTGGATGTAGACTATGTTTTGATTGGACATACCCATTTTCCGTTATATGCTGTACATTGGAATTGGAAACCTATATTAAATCCAGGTTCACTTGGCTGCGGTAAAGATGGTATAGCAAAGTTTGTTATAGCGGAAATAGATGATGGACTTGTTAATATTACTTATAAACAATTGAAATATAATAAAGAAAAAGTAATTCATGATTACAAAAAGAATTACGTTCCATATGGTGAAAAATTTATAGAAATGTTCTATTAGGTATCTTATTTTCTATATAATCAGAAATTCACAATTTTCGTAAGTTTTGTATCAGTGTATCACTTTATAATTTGAATTGAACTACTTAGTTTTTCATTAAAATATAAACAAGTTTAAAGGCGATAAACACTTCAAAATGTTTATCGCCTTTTTACTCATGCCACTTTATGAGAATCATCAGTAGAACTCTCTGTATCTATAGCTACTCCAAGTTTAGCTGATATTATGGTATTTACCTTATTAATTGAACTTGATAAGCTAACAATTTGTTTCTCTAAGCGTATTAGTAAATATGCAGATACAGCCACAGGAAAACCATTATTAACAATAAGGTTAATTAATTCATTTACTTCCATAAATCTATCACCTCCTATAAGGGATATATGAAATAAAATATATTAGCTCATGTTAGAGAACAAATAATTATTTGAAATTAAAATAAATTAAATTACTGAGTGCCACTTTCATTTACAATATGGTTATGATAATAATCTATGGCAATATCAACTATGGTACTGATACATACATTAATATCTGGATGTATACTCTTTAATTCATTTATTTTTCTTATGGTAGAACTTCTAAGGGTGTAGCTTCTTTTAATATTCGGAGTTTCCCCATCAATGGCAGGAGCAGCACCATTAGGAATAGGAGTTCTTCTATTGTTAAATATATTTTCTGTAGAACTTAAAGTATTGTTTATTTCTATAGATTTAGTTATATTACTTTGGGTATTGCCTTTGCTAGTTGAAGCAGTATTAATTTCAATGTTAGTTTTAGGACCTTCTTGAATAACAGTATTATTAGATTTACATTCGGAATTAGTTTGAATAGTATCAAAATCATCATCAAAGGAGAAGGAAGATATGCAGTCACCAGCTATAGGGTTTTCGCTAGTAAATCCATATACTTCACCCTCATCATATTTAAAATCATTTTTAGGAACCTTTGATGTTTTTCTTCTAGCCATAAATTATATACCCTCCTTAGCAGTATTTTTATATATCTTCGTAAAAGATATATGGTTATTTATTAGAGATTCTAAAATTCTAAAGAATTTAGGAATATATATTTTTTAGAATTTTAGAATAAAAGAACTTAAGAATATAAAAGGAAATCCGACTCACATTCGTTCACTGGATACTCACAAAGTAAGCGATCATCATCAAATCATAGATTTGGATGTCTGCTTAACTGATTCACACAAAATCATATTTTGGAATTTCACTTAAGGGAGATGTGGAAAATGAGTAATTGGGAATAGCTTGGGTTAATGGAGGAAATCACTCTATTACTATGGGGATAGTACAAGGTGGCGAATTGGAGCCAGAATATTATTATGATATTAGTGAGGTATATAAATATGTATACTGTGATGGAGAAAACTTTATTAGGACCGAAGACAATAAAGTTATAGCCAAAGTTACTAATGTTGAGTTCGCTGCTATTTTTGAAATAGGAAGGCTGCTAATAGAAAAAGGAATGTCTTTTATTGATTAGGATGTAACGACTATATGTCATTCTCTTACTTAGAAAGCTAAGGCTTAATGAAATGAATTATTTGCTATCATATGTGATTTGCTAATTTATAGAAATTAATAGAAAAATACTGGATAAATATAGGTAAAGTTATAAATTTCTGTAGTATAATAAGGGTAGATTATCTTTTTATAAATTAGATAATCTATCCTTATTATTTTTTAAAGCGAAAAATGAATATGGATTTGAGGTTCATATAATGTCTATAATGGGAAGTTTATAAATGAGTTATTATAGATATAATTGAAGGGGAGTGATTATTTGATACAGTTAGATATATTTAATATGGATCAAATGACAGATTTGGATAGAAAAATAACAAAGTATGTAAATAGTAATGTAGAGAGTATTATTAGAGTTTTACTAGATTTTTTAGAAGATAATAATGGATTTACTCCAGAGGACTTTTTGCCATATAATAATTTAAGAATTAATAATAATACATGGAGTGAAATGGTTTGTGATTTGTATGATATTATTCGTTCAGATGTAATTAGAGAGTGGATTAAGCCTAAATATGAATATTTACTCTATGTAATACTACAATGGTGGAATGATTGTAATGACAGTTTGGTTGAACTACTACCTAATAAACTTGATGACAGATTAGTAGCTAAAATTCAAATTGAATATGCATTAGAAGATGGAGATAACTACGTACTAAATGCAATTACTAATTTTGATGAATATTATTATATTCTTTTTGCAGATCACGATTTTTTGCCAGAGAATTTAGAACGATTAGTAACAATATACTTAAGGAATAGAAAATTATATAAAATGTTTTTTGAAGATGTAGATTTGAATGAATATCGCGATTTGATGCCTAAGGATTTACAAGAGCAATTCGATGAAGTAAATTATAAGCCTGTAAAATTAATTAAAAATAATCTTTCTGAGGAAAGTTTATTGAAAGATTTATTATTTTGCTGTGAAAGATTGCAATCAAATCATTCGTATAAAGAAGCTCCTGAAGATAATATGAATGATTTTATTAGAGACTTACTCACAGCTATGGGATATGACTTAAGAGATCAAACAAGGCAAGGATCATCTTCTGGAGACAAACAATCAGGAGAAGTTGACCTGCTAGTAAAAATAGAAAAATTTCCATATTCAATAATAGAGGCTCTAAAATTATCAAGTGTAAACGAAACGTATATTTCAGAACATATTGATAAGATATACAAATATGATACTTTAGGCAATTCTTGCAACTTTATTATTTCATATGTGAAGATAAAAGACTTTTTGAAATTTTGGGATAAATATATACTATATACCAAGTTTTACAATTATCCATTTGAATTGACCAAATTTACTGTGTGGCAAGACAAACAATATTCTGAACTAAAATTAGCGGTAGCAGAACTAAACCGTAATGATACTATAACAGAACTTTATCATATAGCTATACACATTCCAAGCTGATAGTAGATTAGGGTACATATAGTGCTCATTACGTTTATAAGTGGACATGTGGCAAGAATTCGCATTAGGCTAATAATACGAAGCTGGGATTGGGGGCTGCAAATAAAACTTGTTCTTTGAGAATTGATCAGTATGATATTTGAAAATATGTTGTTAGGATTAATTGAAAGAAAAATTGTAATTTGTAGGAGAGATTGTAATGAAAAATGTTGTTAATCATGTTACAGAAATGTTGAAATCCAGTAATTTATCATTTATAGAGAAGCCAATTCTAATTGGTGGAATGGCTATGGAGTATTATGATATGCGAAAAGCTGGTGCAGATATTGACCTTATAATAACGGATGAGGATTATCAAGCACTTGCACAAAAATATCCTAATGAGAGAAAAGATTTATATGGAGATTTGGGAATGGTAATTGGAAAATTTGAGATATGGAGAAGTATTGCACACCTTGATTATAATTTTTTTAAAAAAGATGCCATTGAGGAAGAAAATATTTTAATCGTATCAATAGACAGGCTTTTATGGACCAGAGTGTGTGCTATGGAAGTGGAAAAGTATAGAAATGACCTAAAATTACTAAAAGAATACTATTATAAAAATTACACTAATACCAAATACCATCAAGAAGCACTATTGCATGAGAAGTCTTATTCAAAAATGAACGGTGCAGTTTTTGGTGGAAAATATGATGATTTATAGTATCCGATTTTGGTAATACTTTGATTAAATACAAAGCCCGGCAAATTCCAATTTGTAGAGTTCTCAATTGCTATTGATGATGTGAACAAGCATTAATAAAATTCAAATTCCTACTATTCATATAATTGATAGCTGGATCTTAAAAATTAAAGCAAAAATAATAATATCAAATAATTTAAGAAATGTCATGGAGAAGTAGAAATTCAACCTATCTTCTGAACGGCACCAATATATGCTATATTAGTTTAAAATACACTATGTAAAGATATGATATTTTAAATCTAAGGTTTGATTCATTTTCAATGACAAATGATTGTAAAATAGTACAACTAAAGACCTAACACGCCTCTTAACAATGGGGACAATGTTAGGTTATTTTTATTTAAAGAGCTTTTTAAGTAAAGTATCATATTTTAGATTTGTAAAACCATATAGCATAGGATTAAATTAAAAAGTATGATAAAAGAATTAGGATTATAATTATAGAATTCCTAGTTCTTTTTTTGTTTAATATAGCATCATAAATAAAACAAAATATATTAGTTGTTAAATTTAAATTTAAGTGATAAAATATCACTGGGTAGTATCTTATAGAGCTATACCAGATTTTTTGCATTAAAATTTATAATACGACTCATATCTATATGAATGAGATTGAATTAGGATGTTGTATCACATTTATGGAGGTGATACTATAAGAATTGGATTTATTGGGCCTGGGAAGGTAGGCGTAAATTTAGGACGTTACTTTACCCATAAGGGGATAGATTTAAGCGGTTTTTATGGAAGGGATATAGAAAATACCATGAATGCAGCTAATGTTACTAAATCTAAATTTTATAAAAACATTCAAGAGATTATCAAGGAAAGCGATATATTATTTATTACAACGCCTGATGACATCATTTCAATTATAGATAGTGAATTATCAAAATTTGATCTAAACAGCAAATCAATTTGCCACACAAGTGGATCACTTAAATCAAATGTATTATGTAATGCCAAACATTCTGGTGCATTTATCTATTCTATACATCCAATATTTGCGTTTTCAAACAAGAACATGAATTTAAATGAACTTGAAAAGATTTATTTTTCTATTGAAGGTGATATTTTTGACGATTCAATGGTTTTAAAGTTATTTGAAGTTATAGGAAATAACTTTTTTGAACGGGACGAAAAAACTTCGTCTATTTATCATTTAGCTAACGTATTTATTTCTAATCTTACATTATCTTTATTAGAAATAGGAATTAGTTATTTTAAAATTCTCGGATTAAGTGAAGAAGAAGCTTTAAAAGCTGTAAAACCTCTTATAAACGGAAATATTGAGAACATTTTTTCAAGTGGATTTGTGAATTCTTTAACAGGTCCAGTTTTAAGAGGTGACATTAATACTATAGAAAAGCATCTTTCGGTTATAAATGATGAGGATAAGGATATTTATAATTTATTATCTTTAAACTTATTAAAGCTTGTTGCATTGAAAAATTCTGAAGGATTGAGGATTGAAGAAAAAGAACAGGGAAATACGATAGCATTTACAAATAATGAAAGTATACTCAAAAGTTTGTTAGAAAATTCAAAAAAACATTTAGAGATCTATAAAGTTTTAGGAGGAATAGAATAGTGAAAAATACAGTATCTACTTTTAAAAATGCTAAGACTCATGGGGAAAAAATAAGTATGCTTACAGCATATGATTATTCAATGGCTAAAATTATTGATGAAAGTAATGTTAATGGAATTTTAATTGGAGATTCTCTTGGTATGGTGATTAAAGGAGAAGAGGATACATTAGGAGTTACTATAGATGAAATTATTTATCATACAAAAGCAGTCAAAAAAGGAGCTAAGAATGCACTTATAGTAAGTGATATGCCATTTCTATCTTATCATGTTTCAGTTGAACAAGCTGTTTTAAATGCAGGAAGATTAATTAAAGAAGGCAGAGCTAATGCAGTAAAGCTTGAAGGCGGAGCTAATGTTATAGAACAAATTAAAGCTATTGTAAATGCGCAAATTCCAGTAATGGGGCACCTAGGATTAACACCTCAATCTATAAATGCTTTCGGAGGATTTAAAGTTCAAGGTAAAGATGAGTCAGGAGCTAAAAAGCTTATTGAAGATGCAGTTCTCATAGAAAAGGCAGGTGCATTTTCTATAGTTCTTGAGGGGATACCTGAAAAGGTAGCAGAGCTTATTACAAAAGCAGTTTCAATACCAACAATAGGAATTGGTGCAGGTAAATACTGCGATGGACAAATCTTGGTGTACCAAGACATGCTTGGAATGTTTAATGATTTTGTACCGAAGTTTGTTAAACAATATGCAAACATTGGACAGAGCATGAGAGAAGCTATAGGTTCTTATGTAAAAGAAGTTCAAGACGGTACTTTCCCTGAAGAAAAACACACCTTTAAAATTGATGAAACCGAATTAAAGAAATTATATTAATTTAATAAAAGGGAGTAGAAGCGATGTTAGTTAAAGAGATACGTGAACTTAGAAGTTTAATCAAAGCATGGAAAAGAGAAGGACTTTCAATTGGATATGTTCCAACAATGGGGGCTTTACATGAAGGTCATGAGAGTTTGATTAAAAGAGCAGTAGAAGAAAATGATAAAGTTGTTGTAAGTGTTTTTGTTAATCCAACACAATTTGGACCAAATGAAGATTATGATAGTTATCCTAGAGATATAAACAGGGATATGGAAATCTGTATAAATGCAGGTGCAGCTATAGTTTTCAATCCTGAGCCAAGTGAAATGTATTATGATAATAAATCAACTAGTGTTAATGTTTCAAATCTTACAAGTGTTCTATGTGGAGCTAAAAGACCAGGACATTTTGATGGAGTCTGCTTAGTTGTTTCTAAGTTTTTTAACATAGTTACTCCTGATAAAGCTTACTTTGGAGAAAAGGACGCTCAGCAGGTAGCTGTAATAAAAAGAATGGTTAGAGATTTAAATATAGATGTAGAAATCGTAGCGTGTCCAATAATTCGTGAAGAAGATGGACTAGCTAAAAGTTCTAGAAACACTTATTTATCAGATGAGGAAAGAAAAGCTGCTTTAGTGTTAAACAGAAGCTTAAGGCTAGCTAAAGAAGCATTAAATCATGGCGAAAGAAATGCTAATGCTATTAAAGAAATTATCAGAGAAGAAATTAATAAAGAATCACTAGCAAAAATTGATTATGTTGAAATAGTGGACAGTGAATCATTAGAAAATGTTCAAAAAATAGAAAAAAGCATTTTGATTCCAATTGCTGTTTATATAGGTAAAACAAGATTAATAGATAATTTTACATTTAAACTATAATAAGAATCTTAGGAGGAACTTTTTGATGATACTTACAATGTTAAAAGGGAAAATACACAGAGCTACGGTAACTCAAGCTGAGTTAAATTATATGGGAAGCATAACTATAGATAAAACACTTATGGAGGCTTCAAATATAATTGAAAATGAGAAAGTTCAGATAGTTGATATAAACAATGGAGAGAGATTTGAAACATATGTAATCCCAGGGAAGAGAGATTCGGGTGTTATTTGCCTAAATGGGGCAGCAGCAAGATTAGTACAAACGGGTGATAAAGTCATAATTATTGCTTATGCTCAGATGAATGAAGAGGAAGCGAAAAAATTTAAGCCAGCTGTTGTATTTATGAATGATGATAATACAATAAAGGAAATTACTAATTACGAATCTAATGAATAAAATTTGATTTAAATTAAACAAGCATAAGCATAAGCAGTTTATAATACTTTTGCTTATGCTTGTTTAATTTGAATTTGCAAAATCTAACAAGCTGTTCGTATATGTATGTTTATTATATGATATTATAATGTTTTAGTGCATTAGCTACTCCATCTTTTTCTATATCTGATGTTACAAATGAGACTAGATCAAAAAGAAGAGGATTACTATTTCCCATTGCAATACTGTTTTTTGCATATTTAAGCATAGATAAATCATTTGTGCTATCACCGATGGCATAAGTGTTTTGATGAGGAATATCTAAGTGATCCATTAAATATTTAATTCCTGATGCCTTTGAATATTCTAAAGGAACTAATTCATAAAAATCTTTACCACGATGTATAAACTCGAAAGTCCTTTCATAACATTTTTTGAATTCAGCAAAATTACTATTTGTATTTAGCCAAATTACAACTTTATCAAAATCAATATCTATATCATCAAAACTTTGTCCTGTATATAAACCTACATTTATGTGACGTTTCTTAATTCTTAAGACTTCAGAAGAATTTATATTAAGATCATTATCATAATACACACCTTGTTTTCCTTCAAGGATGGCATCAATTTTACATTCCCTTAATTTGTTAACAATTTCTGTTGAAATCTTTCTTCCAAGGCTTTTGCGAAATAATTCTTTCCCTTTAAATTCTATGTAGGTTCCACATCCGCATATATAACCATCAAAATTTAATTCTTTAATACAATCGTCAATTCCTAAAATTGGTCTTCCAGTATTTATAAAGGCAAGATGTCCATTTTCTTGAGCCTTTTTTATTGCTATTTTTGCACTTTCGGGTACCATATAAGTTTTTTCATTAAGTAGTGTTCCATCAATATCAAAAAAAATCATTTTAGTTTTCATCTTATTTTCCTTCCTAGTATATTAATTATTTGCTTATTCATTGGCTTGTATCACTTTGTTAATTATACCCTTGTTATAGAATCAAAACAACGTTTGCGTTTTCATCAAAATAATAGAAAATTCTAATTAGAATACTTTACTATAGCTTTACAGTTGTTAAAACAATATAGTATAATTACAGGTATAATTTAAATGATTAATACAACAAATTTATGTGTAATGCTAAGGATGAGGTGTGATGAAAATGGAGTTTAATAAAGAACAGAAAAAAATAATCAATTATAAGCCTCACGGGCATCTATTAATAAAAGGTGAAAAGCTGACAGGAAAAACTACTATAATTATAAATAAGATCCCAATGCTTCTTAATCATTATTGCATAGAGAAGAATGATAAAATATTAATAGCAGCTTATGATGAGCAGCACTTGAGGCATATTTCATATATTTACGATAATATTGAAAGTGAAAAATATCATCAAAATAGTTTTTTTGATGAAGATAATAGTGATAAATTGGAAATTAGGACTATTGAATCATTAATAATATATTATTTTAATAAATATAAAAAGGATAATAATATCGAAATTATCATGGCATCTGCTGAGGAATGTGAGAAACAATTAAAAGATTCCATGGAAATTATCAAAAAGAAATATGAAAAAAACAAATTTGATTTATTGGATTATGAAAATATTGAATTTGTAAAAGAAGAAATTGCTTGGATTAAGTCATGTTCTTATTTAAATATTAATGATTATCAGACTGCAAATAGAATTGGCCGAATTAACAGATTAAATAATGACGCTAGAATTTTAAGAAAGAATTCTAAGCAAAGACAAGCTATATATGAAGTTTTGGATGAGTATAACAAAAAATTGGGAATGTTAAACAAAGTAGACTTACAGGATATGGCTCTATTGGCTTTAGAAAGTGCAAAAGGAATACAAACTAAAAAGTATACTCATATAGTTATTGATGATTGTGAAAAATTAACTAGGGTGCAGTTAGAATTTTTAAAAGCACTTTATAATGATAAAGTTTATTCAAGTTTAAATTTTACACTTAATACTGATTCAAATATGACATTAAACGCATGGATTACAAATGGAAGATCATTTGCTAGTTTAGGATATGATATGAAAGGTAAAAGCATTTCTTTAAAAGGAACTTTTGCAGATGCAGAAAAATCCAATGAAAATAAAATTATTGCGAAAGAAATGAAGCATGATAATTTGAAAAAAAATACTTCTTCTAACAAATCTTTTGTATTAGATACTATAGAGTATATAGATTTAAAGCACAATGTGTCACATAGATTTATAAAAGATTCGGGAAACATAGATGAGATTTATATCGAAGCTAATGGAATAGACGAAAAGGTAGAGGATGTAATAAGTATACCTTTATTTAATGAAATAGCAGCAGGTAATCCAATACTCATAAATGATGAGGTTGATGAAAATTACTATTTACCAAAAGAATGGATAAAAAACACAAAAGGTACTTTTATGCTTAAAGTAAAAGGGGACTCTATGATAAATAAGAACATAAATGATGGTGATTATGTTATAATAAGCAACCAAAGTTATCCGAATGTAAAAGATATAGTTGCAGTTGACATTGAAGGAGAGGCTACACTAAAAACATATAAGATAATTAATGGGAAGATTACTCTTATGCCTGAAAATGAAAAGTATGATCCAATAATTATTGAAGATCAGCAATTTAGTTTTCTTGGTGTTGCTATAGGCCTTGTTAAAAACTCCTAGATTTTATGACGCGTATAGAAGGAATTAAGAAAAGAGTACATATTTAGGATTTGTTCTTTTCTTTACATAGTCTTAATGAAAGGCCCTACAATAATTGTTATAATTATTGCAGGGTTTTATAATATTTATTATATAAATATATTTATAGCTAGAGCTAAATTAAAAGAAAATTTTTAGAAAGTGAGAATGTGTTATGTTTGAAATAAGAAATATAAAATTTAAAGATATTTTAGGTATTTCATTCTTAAAGATTAATAAGCCTATCACCTGCATAGTTGGTTCATCTGGCAGTGGGAAGACAACTTTACTTAAAATGTTAAACTGTTTAAACGTTCCGGAAGAAGGCGTAATTCAGTATAATGATAAGGATATTTCTAAAATTGACACTGTAAAATTGCGACGTAATGTGGTAATGCTTGGACAGACACCTGTTATTTACAGCGGTTCAATTGAAGATAATCTTCAAATTGGATTAGAATTTTCTCAAAAGCTTCCTGCATCAAAAATAAAAATGGAAGAAGCATTAAAAAGAGTTGAACTTAATAAAAAATTATCTGATGGATGTGGAAATCTTTCAGGAGGAGAGAAGCAGCGATTATGTCTTGCAAGGGTAATGCTTATGGATGCAGATACATATTTATTAGATGAACCTTCTGCAGCACTTGATAAAGGAACTGAGGAGTTTATAATAGAAAACTTTTCGAAATTTGTTTTAGAAAATAACAAGGAACTAATCATGGTTACACATTCTGAGCAGATTGCAGAAAAGTTTCCAGATTCAATAATAAGAATTGAAAATGGAAAAGTTACGGAGGCATATGATGAATAATAGTGTAATGAACCTTTCAGTTTTGCAGCTGTCTATAGCTTATGTATTTGTACTTATAATGCTTATCATATTTAAATCTAGAGGAATTAAACGGGAAAGACAAATATTAATTGCTTCTACAAGAATGACAATACAGCTTACAATAATGGGCTATATCTTAATGTTTGTATTTAAAAATCCAAGCTGGTGGCTGACTTCCATAATGATAGCAATAATGATTTCCTTTGCAATTTATAATTCAATAAATAGAGTAAAATATCCAATGTCAAAAGAATTAAAAAGAATAATTTCTTTTTCAATGACTTTTGGAGCACTTTTAACTGCAGTTTTTTTTATTGTAATTGTATTAAATGTTAGACCATGGTTTAATCCACAATATTTTATACCTATTTCAGGAATGATAATTGGAAATAGTATGACAGGAATTGCTTTAGGAGCAAATAAACTTTGCAGTTCATTTGAAGATAAAAGAATTGAAATAGAAAATTCCTTAATGCTAGGAGCTAGTCCTGCAGATGCAGCAAAGGAAATAGTCAATAATGCTTTTGATACAGCAATTCTGCCAACTATGAATAACATGCTTACTATGGGGATTGTGTCACTTCCAGGAATGATGACAGGTCAAATACTTTCTGGAACTTTTCCAATAACAGCAATTAAATATCAAATAGGTATTATGCTTGCTATCTTGGGGAGTACAGCAGTATCTACCGTCATATTTGTAACACTTGGATATAGAACTTTTTTTACTAAGGATAGTAGATTAAGATAAGAAATTTACAAAATTATAATTTCATATAATGAGGATAAGAAGTTTTTGATTATAGAATTAAATAACTTCTTTTTCTTTTGATATTTTGTTTATTATTTCTAATATATCATTCCAGTCATAAACTCTTATAATATTATCATTTAATGGCAATCTATTGTAATTGGTATCTATTAATAAAACTTTAAAACCATCCTTTGATAATTGAATAGCATTATCATAACTATCTTCTATAAAAATATCGCAATCTAAAAATATTGCTGTTGGAGTTTTATTTGTGTCACCTAAAACAAATACATCATCAAATGGAATATTATGCTGCTTTAAATAACGATTGGTCAATAACTCTAATGATTTTTCCCTAGCAGTTACAAAGTGAATATAATTTTGTTCATAAAGAATATCTAATATATCCTTAACCTCTTCTCTCAGTTCCTCTTCACTGTGCATTTCGAATTTAAGCTCATCATAAAATTTTAGATAATCAGAGATTTCAACATTTAGAACCTTTGCAATTTCATAGCTTGTAACTTCTTCTTCTGAAATATTTAAATTAAAATATTTATTTGCGTAGCTAAGCCAATAATATGGGTTTGTTATAGTTCCATCAATATCAATACAAATATTTAATTTTTTCATTTTAACTATCACTCCTTTTAATATTAATTATATCTAATAAATATTAAAAACTAATTAAGCTTGAGTTAGATTTTAAAGAATAAAATCTAACTCAAGCTTAATTAGTTTAATTTAGGATTTAAAATACTTGGTCACGATATAGTGAATAAATAGAAGAAATAATTAGTAAAACTAGGAAAATTCCACTTTAATAAATTGGAAGGACAAGTTAAAGCTTATATTTAGGTAAATTTGAATTAGAAAATATAAGCACTCAAGCATATAATATAGTTATCACTACTTAGTGACAAACATATTATATAAAGTGACTAAGACGTGAAATTTACTATTATTATCTTACAAAATAAAATAATTTATTAAGATGAAAATAATATGCGAGGAGGGTTATTATGGTATTAGTAAACTGTGTGTGGATGCAGGAGGATATAATAAAAAATATTGAGTCTTTAGAATATAATGGCGTGAAACTATTTAAGCATGTAAAAACTGAAGGCATGAGAATGTATTTTGATTCTAAAATCGAAGAGATGACAAGAGATATAGATAAATCTACAGTTATGGAATATATGCTTATAATGAAAGCAATAATGCAGATTCCAGGAAGCGCTGCTCTTGCAGTTAGTATTTTACCTGTAGTGAATGATAGTGTATTTGAGGGGTATAAGTATACAGTGTGTAGACCTAATAACCCAGTAGATTGTCAAAGGCTTCTAAAATAATAATGAGGACAAAATAGATAAAATAAGTGTTTAAAACATTTTAGTTACTTCAGAATAGACTAGAAACAATTTAAAATTATCTACTGTAAAGCAATAATTTCTTATGGGTTTAGAAATCTTTGATTAAGTTTAGGAGAGATAATTATGAATGAGATAGAAAAAAATATGAATTCCTTACGAACATTAGCTGCACTGTTTGTTATTTCTGTACACGTTTGTTCACCAATTCTTACAGCTAATAGTAATGTTTTTAATGCTGCTTTTAGCATTTCATCTTCGATTCAGCTTTTTACAAGAGTTGCTGTTCCTAGTTTTGTATTAATAAGTGGTAGATACCTTTTAAGTAATTGGGAGGGAAAGAGTGTAATCAGTTTTTATAAAAAGAGAATGTCTAGAGTTTTACTTCCTTTTATTTTTAGTATTATTATTTATGGCTTCTATAGAATATTTATTGAGAAAAGTGCAACTATTACATCTTATATTAAAGATACTTTACATGGGGTTCCTTACGAACATCTTTGGTTTTTTTATATGATAATTGGTTTATATGCTATAACTCCTATATTATATAAAATAAAAAACAAATTTTCAGCTAAAGTATTTAGAAATCTAGGGTATATATTGCTTGCTTTTGCAATGATAAGTGAAATGGCTCAGGGGATGTTCCAATTCAAATATATACCTATATTTTATTTTGTTGACTATCTTGGTTATTTCATAACTGGATATACACTAAAAGATTATAAACCAAAGTTTAATCCTAATATTCTTCTTTGCATTTATATAATACTTTCCATGATGCGTGGAGGTTGTGCCTTGTTATTACAAGCAAATGGCAATATGCTTTGGCAGTGTTTTCACCTTTCGTCTAATCCGTTAGGCACATTGTCTGCTATATATTTATATTTGTATTTTAGTAATTTAAGATTAGAAAGATACAGACTAGCTGATGTAAGTAAATATACGTTAGGTATTTACGTTATTCACGATATGTTTGTTCACGGTATAATGTACACTACTCACTATGCTTTAACTGGTGTTCTATTTATAGATATATTTTTATATGTAATAATAATTTTTGTTCTTTCGCTCTTAACCATAAGATTAATGTGGAGCTTAAGAATAACAAGAAAATTAGTTGAATAATGATCGAAGAATTTTATATTCCAACTTTGTTTAGGACAAGCAGAAAACATTGGATTTAGTGGCACAAAAATAATATGCCAGATTCTTTAATTAAAGGATTTGGCATGCATCATTTAACAGCAGGTTATACATAGTAAAGATATATTGGAATTAAATTATAAAATCAGCAAGTGGAGATCAAAGAAAATATAATATGTTCCAAAAAAATAAAAATATATGAACATTATTATACTACTAGACATATTTTATATTATAGAGATTTGGAATAATTTTATCTCTAGTAATGTAATATTAAACCTACAAGAATATTAGAATAAAATTGATATTAATCAGGAGTGTGAATGTATTATGGCAAATTCATTAATGACTCCAGAAAGCATAACTGTTGAGGCAGGCAAAAAATTTTGTGTTAAAATTCATTCAGTAAGCGAAGGATCCACAGGATACCATTGGGAACTTGTGTGGAATCTTCCTGATAATATACAGTTTATAAGTAAGCAATGGATACCAGATAGTGATGCAATTGGTAGTCCAGGAACAGCTTTATTTAAATTCAAAGCACTTTATCCAGAAACAGCTTCGTACAAATTAGTATTTGTACAAGTAGCACCTGATAGTACAATTGCTGATTCACTAGCAGTAAGTGTACTTGTTATTCCAGAAATCGCTAGTTGCTAATAATGGGAGAGGTTATATCATAATAAATTTGATATAACCTCTTTTTATGAAGTTATAGGAAAAATACATAGGAGTTAAAGATAACCCCTTCGCCGCAAAGTTTAGCTGTATTTATGTCCGCCATAAATGCTTCACTTAAATTTTTATGTTTAATTGATTTGAAATTGTCAAGTATAACTACTAAGGTTTATAATAAAGCTGTCACCTAATAGTGACAGAATTATAGAAGAGGTGATTGATTTATGAGTATCACTATTATTACATCTGAAAATAGAAGACTCTGTCCAGCAACAATATATAATGTTGAGGATAAAGAGCAGAAAAATCCAATTTATGATATTGATGATATTTATGATTTAATGTATAAAAAACAAAATATTTTAGTTATATCTACTCAATTTGATCAATATGGAAAAGAACTTAAAATTTTTAATGGTGAATTAGGAAAATCTGATATAAGAGCTTTGTTTGTTGCAAAAGATATTAAAGCTAGCAATGAATTAGATTGTGTAATGACTTTATCTGAAGCAGCGAAGAAATGGGGACTAGCTAATGGGTCTACTATTAGAAAAGCCATTGAAAGAGGAAAATTTGAGCAAAATGAGATAAAGCAGGCTGGTGATGTATGGATTACAACTTATTCTGCAATGGAAAGGGTATTTGGCTCAATAAAAAATGAAGAAAATGCATATGTAATATATGATGATTTTGAAACTTTGTATTTAACTAAAGCATACTGGGAATATGCCGAGTTATCATACTATAGTGAACCAAATATTAATGCAAAAGCTAAAGATCTTGAAATTAAATATCAATATATAAAAGATGTATTTATCAAGGGATTAAAAACATTGAGAGATAATCAAAAGATAATTATAAAGAAAAGTAGAAATAATAAAATAAGACAGGTAATATGTAGCGAAGATGAATATTTTTTATATATTGAAGCGTTTCGCAGCAGAAGAAATTTATCTCCAGAATGGATTGATAGATTGATAAATGATTTAAAATCTACAACTGAATAAAATACTGATAATTGAGAGTGATCATAAAATAGCAGGAAATTAGACAATACGATATTCCTGCTATTTTTTTATATATGACACAAGATTTCTCTAGAGGTGTTAGATTTAAATTCCATGAATAGAAATCAACATTGATAATATACTAATAGGGTGTAATGTTTTGATTGAATTATTGTTAAACTAAGACAACTATTTAAATTAAACAAATAAAAATTTTAATATAAAAATAATTGAATTATAATGGTAAAAGGAGTAATATATACTATATAATAATCAATGTTATTTAATAATAAAATTAATTCGGAAGAGGTGATATAATGTTTAATTGTATAAAATGCGAAAACAATAATTTTAAAAACTTAATAAATGGAGAATGGGTTGGCAGCAAAGATAACAAATCTATAGAAATATACTCTCCACTTGATAACTCATTATTAGGAAGTGTTCCTGCTATGTCAAAAGAAGAAGTGGATAATGTGATTAATATAGCAAAAGAAGCTCAAAAAACATGGAGTAAGGTTCCTATGAGTGAAAGAGCGGAAATTTTATATAAGGCAGCTGATATTTTAGTAGAAAAATCTGAAGAAATAGTTGAGATAATGATAAGAGAAATTGGAAAAGATAGAAAAAGTGCTAAATCAGAAGTTTTAAGAACAGCAGATTTTATTAGATTTACAGCAGATACAGCTAAAAATATATCTGGAGAGAGCATTCCGGGTGATACTTTTCCAGGATTTAAGAGAAATAAAATTTCAGTTGTAAGCAGAGAACCTCTTGGGGTTGTACTTGCAATATCTCCATTTAATTATCCAATAAATTTATCAGCTTCAAAAATTGCACCAGGAATAATTGTAGGTAATTCTGTTGTTTTAAAACCAGCAACTCAAGGTAGTTTGTGTGGTTTATACTTAGCTAAGGTATTTCAAGAAGCTGGCGTGCCTAAGGGAGTATTAAACACAATAACAGGAAGAGGCAGTGAAATAGGTGATTATGTGGTAACCCATGAAGGTATAAATTTCATTAACTTCACTGGAAGTACAGAAGTGGGAACTAGAATCTCCAAAATAACAAGTATGGTTCCGCTACTTATGGAATTGGGCGGCAAAGATGCGGCTATAGTTTTAGCAGATGCAGATTTAGAGCTTGCCGCAAATAATATAGTTGCAGGAGGTTATTCATATTCAGGTCAAAGGTGTACAGCAGTTAAAAGAATTTTAGTAGTCGACAAAGTTGCAGATGAGTTAGTTGCTAAGGTAAAAGAAAAAATGGATAAGCTTACAGTTGGCAATCCATTAGAAAAAGATGTTGCTATAGTTCCGCTTATTAGTACTAAATCTGCTGATTATGTCATGGAGTTAATTGAAGATGCAAAAAATAAAGGTGCAGAGTTAGTAGTTGGAGGAAATAGAGTTGATAATTTAATTTATCCGACTTTATTTGATAATGTTACTACAGACATGCGAATTGCATGGGAAGAACCTTTTGGACCAGTGCTTCCAATTTTAAGGGTTAAAGATAAAGATGAAGCTATAGAAATTGCAAATAGATCAGAATATGGTCTTCAAAGTGCTGTATTTACAGAAAATATCGATGATGCTTTTTATGTAGCTGACAGATTAGAGGTCGGAACAGTACAGGTAAATAATAAAACAGAAAGAGGACCAGATCATTTTCCATTCCTTGGCGTAAAATCTTCTGGTATAGGAACTCAAGGAATAAGGTATTCAATAGAGTCTATGTCAAGACCTAAAGCAACAGTAATAAATTTAGTAAGATAAGGCATATGAAGAAATATAGTAAGCTATGTATGGTAATTATTTTTTCTTTTTACATGTCCGATATGAAGATATAGATAATTTAAAATATAAATATTAATGAAAATCCCTAAGATAATTGTTATAATTATTCTTAGGGATTTTTAGGTGTATAATGGAATTTATACGAGAAGTTGTATTTAGGCATAATCAATTTCATGTGCTTTACATACATAAAAGACTAACACTTTGAAGGAGGAATTTACTTATGGCTTTAACGCCGATGATGGTTGAATATATGAGAACAAAGGAAGAATACAATGATTGTATTCTATTTTATAGATTGGGAGATTTCTATGAAATGTTCTTTGAGGATGCAGTTACTGTATCTAGAGAGCTTGAATTAGTTCTTACAGGGAAGAATTGTGGGCTTGAAGAAAGAGCTCCAATGTGTGGAATTCCACATCATGCAGCGGCTGCTTATATACCAAGATTAATTAGTAAGGGGTATAAAGTAGCAATATGCGAGCAGCTTGAAGATCCAAAGGAAGCTAAAGGTATAGTTAAAAGAGGTGTTGTAAAAGTAATTACACCCGGAACTTTCGTTGATAATAATAGTGGAACAGAAAATGATAATACTTATTTGATGGCCATATATGAAGATAACGACAAAATAGGTATTGCCGTTTCAGATATAAGTACTGGTGAATTTAAAACAACTTCTTTTGAGAATATAAAGATTAGTTTATTAGATGAAATATCAAAGGTATTGCCAAAGGAAATATTAGTAGATGAAAGTTTAAATGAGGCTCTTATTAATGATATAAAGGGAATAACTTCTGCACTTATATCTAAAAAGAATTTTAATGAATTTTACGTTTCTAGGGAAGAACTTATAGATCAATTTTCTGATATGGAAGTATCAAGTTTAACTCCTGAAAGAGAAATAACAAGCAGAGTACTACTTAAATACATATATGAAACTCAAAAAATGAGTTTAACAAATATAAACTTACTAGAACAATATGAAATAGTAAATTATATGACTATTGATGGTAATTCAAGAAGAAACTTAGAGTTAACAGAAAGTATAAGAGAAAAAAGTAAAAAGGGATCTCTTTTATGGGTTCTGGATAAAAGTGCTACATCCATGGGTGGAAGAACTATTAGAAAATGGATAGAAGAACCTTTAATTATTAAATCAGAAATTGAAAAAAGATTGAACGGGGTCAATGAAGCATTTAGCTCCATTAGCTTTAATGAAGACTTAAGAAATGCCTTAAAAGAAATTTATGATATAGAAAGAATTGTAGGGAAAATTTCTAATAAAAATGTAAATGCAAAAGATATGTTATCTTTAAAAGCATCTCTAGAAAAAATACCAACAATAAAAGGACTTTTAAGAAATGCTGATTCTGAGCTTTTAAAAGAATATTATGAAGATTTAGATGAGCTTATAGATATTAAGGATTTATTAGATTTATCAATTAAAGAAGAACCATCTTTAAGCATAAAAGAAGGAAACATAATAAAAGATGGATATAATCCTGAAGTTGATGAATTGAGACAATCAAAGCTTCACGGAAAAGAATGGATTGCAGCTCTTGAAAATCAGGAAAGAGAGTTTACAGGAATTAAATCTTTAAAAGTTGGTTATAACAAAGTATTTGGTTATTATATAGAAATATCAAAATCAAATTATAATTCTATTCCTGAAGGAAGATATGTAAGAAAACAGACTTTAGCAAATGCTGAAAGATATATTACTGAAGAACTTAAGGTAATGGAAGATAAGATTCTAGGATCAGAAGAAAAACTTATAAATTTAGAATATGGATTGTTCACTGAAATAAGAGATACTATAGAAAAAGAGATTTCGAGGCTCAAAAAAAGTGCAAGAATTATCTCTAATTTAGATGGAATATCAACCTTGGCTTTAGTAGCTCTTGAAAATGACTATATTAAACCACAGATCAATGAAGAGGGATATATTGAAATTGTAGATGGAAGACATCCTGTAGTTGAAAAAGTAATAGGGAAAGGTGAATTTGTTTCAAACAATACTACTTTAAATCAAACTGATAAGGAACTATTACTAATAACGGGTCCTAATATGGCAGGTAAATCAACATATATGAGGCAGGTAGCACTTATTACAATAATGGTCCAGATAGGTTCTTTTGTACCGGCATCAAGTGCTAACATTTCCATATGCGACAAAGTATTTACTAGAATAGGTGCTTCTGACGATTTAGCTGGTGGTAAATCTACTTTTATGGTTGAAATGTGGGAAGTATCAAATATACTTAAAAATGCAACTTCTAAGAGTTTAGTATTATTAGACGAAGTAGGACGTGGAACATCTACATATGATGGACTTTCAATAGCTTGGTCAGTAATCGAATATATAACAAAAGAAAATAATTTAAGATGTAAAACATTATTTGCTACACATTATCATGAACTAGTGAAACTTGAAGGAATTTTACCTGGAGTTAAGAACTATTCTGTAGCAGTTAAGAAAATGAAAGATAGTGTTATTTTCTTGAGAAAGATAGTTGAGGGGGGAGCTGATGAGTCTTATGGAATAGAAGTTGCAAAACTTGCAGGTCTTCCAGAGGCGGTAATAAATAGAGCTAAGGAAATTTTACTTGATTTAGAAGGTGAGAACAACTTTGATATAAATAAAGTTAGTGCTGCTAAAAATGAAGAAAGTGAAATAGCTGTAGATAAAGAAATAAGTAATTACAAGACTGAAATATCTTCAGAAAATGCAAATGAACACTTAAAAGAAGAAATGAATGATATTAATAAATCTATTAACAATGAAAAAAATATGCATAAAAAGAATAAAATTAAAGAAGATTCTAATAATATGCAGTTAGACTTTACTTATATGGAGAAAGAAGCTTTAATTAAGGAATTAAGTAATGTTGATATACTTACATTAAATCCTATGGATGCAATGAATACTTTATATAAGTTAGTAGCTGAAGCTAAAAAATTAAATAGTTAATATAAAATTAATTTAAAGGGAGGATAAAAATGAATAATATTGTATTTCTTAATTCAAGTAGAATAAATTATGATAATAAATTAGATTTTTCATCTCTAAACAAATTAGGTGAAGTTACTAAATATGAAGATAGCAATAATGAGGAAATTTTAGAAAGGGTAAAAGATCAAAATATTATAATTACAAAGGAATTGACAATTGGTAGGGACTTAATTGAAAAGTTTCCACCTTGTGTTAAATTAATTTGCGAAGCTGGTACAGGTTACAATAATATTGATATTGCAGCCGCTAAAGAAAGAAATATATCTGTATGCAATATTCCTGGTTATAGCACTGAGGCTGTTGCTCAACTAGTGATTACGTTTATGCTAAGCTTAAGCTCATCACTAGCAAATCAGCTAAGAATGATTGAAAATAAAAATTATGATAACTTTACTAAATGTCTTCAAGTTCCTCATTTTGAAATACAAGGTAAAACTCTTGGGATTATTGGAGCTGGAGCTATTGGACAACAGGTGATGAAGATAGCTAAAGTATTAGGAATGAATATATTAGTATATAATAGAACAGTTAAGGATCTTGGAGATTCAAGTATCAAATTTGTAAGCCTTGAAGAACTTCTTGAAAAGAGCGATTTTGTTTCTTTACATTGTCCTCTTACTTCTGAAACAAGGCATCTTATTAATAAATCTAAAATAGAGCTTATGAAATCATCAGCATTCATTATAAATACTTCTAGAGGTGCACTTATAAATGAAATTGATTTGATCCAAGCTTTAAAAGATAAAAAGATTGCTGGAGCAGCACTTGATGTTCAGGATCCAGAGCCACCGGAATTAAATAATCCACTTTTTGATATGAAAAATGTCATTATTACTCCACATATTGGATGGAGATGTCTTGAATCTAGACAAAGACTTTTAGAGTTTCTAGCAGGAAATGTTGAAGCATTTATTAATGGAAAGCCTACTAATATTATTTAAAATGAAACTTTTCAGAATTATAATGCTTAAATGAGTTGGTTTGTAAGGAAGTGATTAATTAATGCCAGTCTTTAAATTGACAAGGGAACTTGTTTTCCCTAAGCCAGAATTTTCAGAAGATGATGGGCTTTTAGCAGTTGGTGGAGATTTATCTTTACCAAGATTAATTTTAGCTTATAGAAATGGTATTTTTCCATGGTATGATGATGGTCAGCCAATACTTTGGTGGTGTCCTAAACCTAGATTTATATTAATACCTAAAGAAGTTAAAATTTCAAAGTCTATGAAAAAAATTATAAGAAAAGGTGAATTTAAGGTAACCTTTAACAATGATTTTGAAGGCGTAATAGGTAATTGCAAATTTACTAGGGAAGCAAATGGTGAGGGAACCTGGATTACTGATGAAATGAAAAATGCATATATAAATCTTTTTAAGTTTGGTTATGCTATGAGCGTTGAAACATATTTAAATGATGAACTGGTAGGTGGATTATACGGAGTGAAGGTAGGAAAATGCTTCTTTGGTGAAAGCATGTTTTCTAAAGTAAGCAATTCATCGAAGATAGCACTTATTAAACTGGCTGAAAAATTAAATGAAGAAAAGTTCATTTTTATAGATTGCCAAATGCAGACAGAGCATTTAGAGAGTATGGGTGGAAAATTTGTAGAATGGAATGTTTTTAAGGATTTGCTAAACAAAGGTATAGATTTGCATTAAATTCATTAATAAATGATTTGCATTTATTGATTCAGTGTATATAATGGTATTATTGTATATATTCAATTAAATTTATTATAGGTATAAATTTCGAATAATTATGCGTAAATAACTAGCAAGGTGTGTAGCGATATGGAAGAATTAATGAAAGCTATTGATGAAATAACTAAAGAAGAAATTATAAAATTAGTTATAAGTAATAAATCTAATAAAAGTGCTGAATACAATAAGATAACATTTGTATTTAAAGAAAATAATAATAAAAAGTATTATCAAACAGAAAAATATACAGATAAGCAAGTTTTTCATGAAAATATTGATGTAGATGTTTTAAAAGAAAAAGTTTTAATGTATATATCAGATTATAAACAGATTTCTGCTTGGTCTAATTCTATCACTTTTGAATTGAAAGTATCTAAAAAAGGTAAGGTTTTATTGAGTAAGAAAAAAGGTGATAATGTAAAACTTATTAATAAGAATCATAATAAAGAGAAAAATTATATTCTAAAAGAAGGAATGATTATTGAACCACTTATTGATTTAGGTGTTTTCACTAAAGAAGGAAAAGTGGTTAATTCAAAATATGATAAGTATAAGCAGATAAATAGGTTTGTTGAAATTATCGATGATGAAATTAAGAGTAATGATTATAGCGATTTAACTATTTTAGATTTTGGATGTGGAAAATCTTATTTAACATTTGTGCTTTATTACTATTTTGTTAAGATTAAAAAAATTAATGTAAAGATGATAGGCTTAGATCTAAAAGCAGATGTTATAAAAAAATGTAACGATATAGCTAAACGATATAATTATGAAAATTTGCATTTTGAACTTGGTGATATTAATGGCTTTAAGTATAATAACAAAGTTGATATGGTAATTACATTACATGCATGTGATACTGCTACTGATTATGCCTTATATAATGCAATAAAGTGGAATACTAAAATGATTTTTTCAGTACCATGCTGTCAACATGAATTTAATGCTCAAATGAAAACTGATTCCTTATCAATATTAACAAGGTATGGAATAGTGCAAGAAAGAGTTGCTGCTCTTATGACAGATAGTGTGCGTGCAAATCTATTAGAATGTGTTGGATATAAAACTCAACTCTTAGAATTTATAGATATAGCTCATTCTCCTAAGAATATATTAATCAGGGCTTCAAAAGCGAATATATCTAAGGAGAAAAAACAAAAAGCATTAAATGAAGTGAAAAATTTAATGAAGCAGTTTAATTTAGATCCGACATTATATAATTTATTAAAGAATGATACCTTGATATAATAAATATATAAATTGAATTATGAATAACCACTCCCTTTAAGTATATGAAATATTCGTATATGTCAGGAGTGGTTATTATTTTAGTTAGAATTTATTATGACTGCGCTTAAAATCAGTTTGAGCTGAAGGCTCTTCCTCTCCATAAGGGCTCTTTTCGTTTGCTTTATTTTTTACTTCTTTAGCATAATTACGTGACGAAGGATCAGACTGTGTTTTACTTTTCCAAGAAGAATTTTCATTACTCATGTTAATGCCTCCTAATATTACAATAATTAAATTACCGTATTAGTTTACCCATTATAACTAGAAATATTATTATCTTAAAATCAAGATTCTATTTTGATTAATTTGTTTTATATAAATTTTATTATCATATTGCTAATTTAAATCATAAATCTTTATCTATCCATATTAAATGTAATAGCAATTTATCATTGAAATTTATATAAAACAAGTGTCTAATAATAAAAGGAATTGATGTAGAATTAGTACTTCACTGGTAACAAACGGTATTATTATTGAATATGTTAATAAACTATGTAATAATATCAATGTAATTAAATAATTATATCGTTTAATAAAACGGTTAAATATAAATTATAATGCATTGAGAGGAGGTAAATTAAATTTGAAGAGAATTAACATTTTAAATGAGGATACAGCAAACAAGATTGCAGCTGGAGAAGTTGTTGAAAGACCATCTTCGGTGGTTAAAGAATTGGTTGAAAACTCCATTGATGCAAATTCTAAAAATATAACAATTGAAATAGAAGAAGGTGGAATCTCTTTAATTCGAATTATAGATGACGGAGAAGGAATCTATAAAGATGATATAGCCAAAGCCTTTCTTCCTCATGCTACAAGTAAAATTAAAGGATCTGAAGACATATATAATATACATACCTTGGGCTTTAGAGGAGAAGCTCTTCCTTCAATAGCTTCGGTAGCCAAAGTTAATTTAAAATCCAAGCAGGAAAATGAAGAATTTGGTTATGAGATATTTATTGAAGGCGGAAAGGCTTCTGAAGTAATGGAATGTGGTGTTAACAAAGGTACTCTTCTTGAGGTTCGTGATCTATTTTATAATGTACCTGCTAGAAAGAAATTTTTAAAGTCTGTCTCTAAAGAAGGTTCATTAATAAGCGATATAATAACCAGGCTTGCCCTAGCTAATCCTAAGATCAGTTTTAAATTATACAACAATCAAAAAAAGATTCTACATACTTTTGGAAACGGAGAACTTAAGGATGTTATACGGACTATATATGGAAAGTCTATAACTGATAATATACTTTATTTTAATGATGCTTCTGATTTAATTACGGTTTATGGGTATGTAGGAACTGAAGAAATTGCCAGAGGATCTAGAAATAATCAAAGTGTGTTTGTGAATAAGCGATACATAAAGAATAGAGCATTAGCCATAGCAGTTGAACAAGCGTTTAAGTCTTTTTCTACAGTTAACAAGTTCCCATTTTTTATATTATTCATAGAAGTATATCCTGAATATGTAGATGTTAATATTCATCCTACTAAGGCAGAGGTTAAGTTCAATGATGAAAGAATGATATTTCAAAAAATCTTTGGAGCTGTTCATACTGCTTTAAAAAGCGAAGTGTTTGACACATTTGCTATTAAGGAAGAAGAACCTAAAAATTCTCCAATACCAACTTTTGAAGAAATAACTTTTAAAATAAAAGAAGAGGAAGAAAAAGTTAAAGTTGCAAATTCAGCAGTCAAAACATTAATGGAACAAGGAAAAGATCTTAAAGTCAATAACTATTCTAATAATGAAGATAGAACAATGGATGCTTATAATGTAAATTCAACTTATGATAGAAATATATCAATTGAAAACAAAGACTTTAATGAAGAAGGAAAAAATAGAGTAGAGATACCTGTAGATTTAAAATCTAATAAGAATATTGAAGAAAAATTTTCTGAGGATAATAATGATGAAGAGGAAGACTATAATACTAGTGTTATGTCAAACTCAAAGGAATATAGTAAAATTGATGAAGAAAAAACTATTGCTAAATTTCCGCCTATATCAATAATTGGCCAATATAATAAAACTTACATATTAGGTGAATATGACGGGACATTATATATGATTGACCAGCATGCAGCTCATGAAAAAATATTATTTGAGAAATATCTAAAAGAAATTGAAAATGGAACTATTATTATCCAACCTCTTATGGTTCCAAGCATAATAGATTTAAGTATGGATGATTATTCTTATTTTGAAGAGAATAAAGAGATCTTTAAACAGGCAGGCTTTTTATTAGAGGAATTTGGTGGTACTTCTTTATCTTTAAAAGAGGTTCCTTACTTTTTAGGAAAACTTAATCCTAAGAGCTTATTTTTAGATATTCTAGATAATTTGAAGAATTTAGGAAATGGAAAAACGAGTGAGGTAAAGCATAATGCAATTGCAACCAAAGCTTGCAAAGCTGCCATAAAAGGGAATGATAAATTAGAAATAAATGAAATGATAAAGTTAATTGAAGATTTAAGATTTATAGATGATCCTTTTCATTGTCCTCATGGAAGACCTGTAATAATAAAGTTTACAAATACAGATATTGAGAAAAAATTTAGGAGAATAATATAAACGATTTTTATAATTTAATTAATACTCTAATCATTATAATGAAGGGATGAGATAATGAAGCAGAAATTATTAATAATTGGCGGGCCAACAGCGGTGGGGAAGACTGACCTTTCAATTAAGCTTGCAAAGAAGCTTAATGGCGAAATTTTATCCGCTGATTCTATGCAGATATATAAGCACATGGATATTGGGTCTGCTAAGGTAACAAAAGAAGAAATGGATGGGATTAAACATTATTTAATAGATATCATAGAACCAGATACTGAGTTTTCTGTTGCAGATTTTAAGGAATATGGAGAAAAAGCCTTAAAAAGTATCATAGAAAAAGGAAAATTTCCAATAATATCTGGAGGCACTGGACTATATATTAATTCATTAACTTGTAATATGAATTTTACTGAATCAGAAAAAGATGAAGATTATAGAATGTATTTAGAAGAGTTAGCCACTGAGAAGGGAAATGAATATATACACAATATGTTAAAAGATATCGATCCAATAAGCCATGCTGAAATACATCCTAATAATAGAAAAAGGGTAATTAGGGCATTAGAGGTGTTTAAACTTACTAATAAACCCTTTAGTTCTTATAATGCTGGTGAAGATTTCTACAATAGCAATTATGATATTTTTTATTATGTATTAACGATGGATAGAGAAAAACTATACGAAAGAATCAATAAAAGAGTAGATATCATGATGGAAAAGGGACTATTAGATGAGTGCATAAGATTAAAAGAAATGGGTTATACTTCAAATGTTCAATCTATGCAGGGAATTGGTTATAAAGAAATTCTTTATTATTTAGAGGGTAAAATTTCATTAGATGAAGCAATAGATATGATAAAACAAGGTTCTAGAAATTATGCTAAAAGGCAGCTAACATGGTTTAGACGAGATAAGAGATGTATTTTTTTAGATAAAGACATCATGAGCGATGATGAAATTTTAGAAAAAGTTATTAATGACATAGGAAAAAACTAGCTGTATAATAATAATAAAGTTATGTATATGGAGGTGTTATATTTTGGTCAATAAAGCACAAAATAATTTACAAGATATTTTTTTAAATAATGCGAGAAGAAATAAGATACAGTTGACTATACATTTGTTGAATGGATTTCAATTAAAGGGTACTGTAAAAGGCTTTGACAATTTCACTGTTATTTTAGATTCTGATAACAAGCAAATGCTTATTTATAAGCATTCGATATCAACTATAACGCCAGCTAAGCCAATTTTATTTGCAGAAAATGAATATGAAAGTTAGTAAATAGGCATTTAATTTGCCTATTTATTTTTGGGTTATATAATTTTCTTATTGTTAATTAAGGCATATGAAAGAAAATAACAAGTCTAAATAATGCCGGGGTATTTTTCATCAGACAAAGAAGTAGCTTGTTCTCATAACAATGGTGGAAAATAGCCAGGTGGATTGATTTTTTATTTTTTTAAACAATGCTTAAACTATATGAAATAAGTACTTTGGAGGATGAGACTTAGATATGTTAAAACAAACAGAAGAATTTTTAATTAAAAATTATAATATAGGAGAGAAGACGTTTGAGATTTATAGACAGGCTTTAACTGACACTGAAGCTCAATTTAAAGAATATGATGAAATTAGAGAATTTAATCAACTCAAAGTTTTAAGAGCTTTTCAAACTGAAAAAATTAGCGATTCACATTTTACGAATACCACTGGATATGGTCTTGATGATTTAGGTCGTGATGCCTTAGATAATGTATACGCAAGTATTTTTAATACTGAAGCTGGTCTTGTGCGTCCGCATTTTGTTAGTGGAACTCATGCTATAGGGTGTGCTATAGCTGGTAATGTACGACCTGGGGATAAAATACTTTGCGTTTCAGGTCTTCCGTATGATACCTTATTAGGTGTACTTGGCTTATCAGAAAAAAAGAATCCTGGCTCTTTAGATGAATATGGAATAAAAACAGAAATAGTTGATTTAGATAAAGAAGGAAAATTCCAATTTGATAAAATTAAAGAGGCTTTAAAGCGTGATTCGAGTATAAAACTTATACATATTCAAAGAAGTACTGGTTATGCTTCTAGAAAATCATTTTTAGTTTCCCAAATAGCAGAAGTTATTAAATGTATCAAAGAAATTCGTGAAGATGTTATAATCTTCGTTGATAATTGTTATGGTGAATTTATAGAAACTGTTGAGCCTACTGAATTTGGTGCTGACATAATGGCAGGATCGCTTATGAAGAATATAGGAGGTGGGATTGCACCAGGAGGTGGATACATAGTTGGAAAGAAAGAATATGTAGATGCTGCTGCAAATAGAATGACTGTACCAGGAGTGGGCGGCGAATATGGCGCTACATATGGTCTTATGAGGAGTTTTTATCAAGGGTTATTTTCTGCACCTCATGTAGCTATAGAGGCTGTAAAAACAGCAATTTTTTGTGCGCGTGTAATGGAAATAGCAGGTTTTAAAGTATTCCCAGCATCAAGTGATAAAAGAACAGATATTATACAAGCAATAGAATTTGGAGATCCTAAAAAATTAGTTAATTTCTGTAGTGGTATACAGGCAGGTTCGCCAATAGATGCATTTGCAGTGTGTGAACCTTGGGCGATGCCTGGTTATGATAGTGAAATTGTTATGGCTGCAGGAGCATTTATTTCAGGTTCAACTATTGAATTATCTGCAGACGGGCCAGTTAGAGAACCGTATATTGCTTATATACAAGGCGGGCTAAATTTTGATCATGGTAAAATTGGAGTACTTATTGGATTAAGCAGAGTATTGAACGTTTTATAGAATATATTACTTTTAAAATAAATAAATTATAATAAAAATAAACTATCTGAGTTATCAAATCTATAAATTTAATAGAACTTTGATAATTAGATAGTTTATTAATTTATTTTATAAAGATATTTATATAAAGGATCTGAATATACCAACAAGCTTACCTAAAACTTTACAATCATCTACTATGATTGGATCCATTGCATCATTTTCTGGTTGAAGTCTAATATGATCTTTTTCCTTGTAGAATCTCTTTATAGTAGCGCTATCGTCAATTAATGCAACTACTATATCTCCGTTTTTAGCATTTTGCGCACTTTCTATAATAGCTAAATCATTATCGTTAATGCCTGCATTAATCATGCTCTTTCCAGATACACGCAACATAAAAAGCTCATTATCATGTTTTATATAATCTAATGGTAAGGTAAAAGTATCCTCTATATTTTCAGTTGCAAGTATTGGAAGACCAGCTGTAATCTTACCCAAGATAGGAATATTTATCATTTCCCTTTTAGGTACTGAAAGTTCAGCTATTTCCAAAGCTCTTGGCTTGGATGGATCTCTTTTAATCATACCTTTTCTCTCTAATCTTTTTAAATGTCCATGAACGGTTGAAGTCGATCTTAATGATACAGCTTCACAAATTTCTCTAACCGAAGGTGGGTAACCTTTACTTTCTGTATATGTTTTTAAAAATTCATATATCTCTGATTGCTTATCTTTTTCGTCTGACATTACAAACACCTCTCTATTCTTCTAATTATTATAGCATATAATAATTTCTATAGCAAACCTATGTTCTGAGCATTGCATCATCACAGATTTTGGATAAGTAACCATCGTAATATTATTATTCCCATTTGGAGAAAAAAATAGTATTATATTTAATGATGATATAAAGATTAAAATAATTTAAAAGGTGATGTGATAAAAAATGTTTGATATAAAAGTTTTTGAAGATATGAGCACTGAAAGTAAATTAGATAATATGCTGATCATGCTCGAAGGGTTAGTTAGTGATGAAGATTTACCAATAACTAAACTATGTAATGCCTCTGCCTTAATAAATGCATTAATAGGAAGAATAAATTGGTGCGGATTTTATTTAGTTAATAATAATGCTCTTAAATTAGGTCCATTTCAAGGCATGCCTGCTTGCACAAAAATCGAAATAGGGAAGGGGGTCTGTGGTTTAGCGGCATTAAAAAGAGAAACTTTGTTAGTTAATGATGTACATAATTTTGAGGGACATATAGCCTGTGATGCGGCTTCAAACTCAGAAATAGTTATCCCTATAGTAAGAGATGATAAGCTTATAGGTGTTCTTGATTTGGATAGCGCTGAATTTGGCAGGTTTACAGAACTAGAAAGAAAATATTTAGAAAAAGCAATTTCAATATTGAATAAATATATTGAATGGAATGCTATAATTTAGTTAATACTATTAAAAGTTTTTATAAATAACAAATCATAAATTATTATTTGATTTGATTGATTGTTTTTGGTATAATAAAAATTCAAATATAGATAACGAGGTGTTATAAATGACATATAAATATACCGATGACGACTACTGTGATATTTACGAAAATAAAATTTGTGATAATTGTGGTAAGTGTTTAGAAATAGATGGAATAGATACAAAAGCAATTAAAATAGAAGATATCGCTAAAAGCCAGGAGCAAAACGAGCTATTAGAAGAAGAATTTTTAAATGATTTAAAATCCTCTTTAGATAAGGATGAACTAAGCGAAATTGATGAAGAAAGTCTTGATTTAAAAGATATATATGCTAAGTACGGAAAATCTTCAGATAAAATTATTGATGATGAAGATGACTATGTTGATGCTTTTGAACATATAGAATACTTAGATGGAATGGATATAGATATAGATGAAGCGACCGAAGAACTATATCCTGGAGTTAGAAGACTCAGAAATAAAATTCAAGAATAATCCTATGAATAGATTTTCGTTTTTTTCACATAATAATTACGTAATAACTTCGATAGAAAGGGTGATTTATTATGAGACGAAAATCTATTTTAGCATTTATGCTATTTTCAATTCTTTTATTCTCAATATCATTATTTGGATGTGGTGATATCAGGGATCATCTAAGAAATAGAACTAATTTTACAAGATTAGACACTACAGATGGTGCTAATAATAATAATATAAATACGCCTCGGGGTGGCAATGGTAATAATTCTGCAAATTTACAAGACGGCACTAATGGAAGCAGAACAAATACCGGGGGAAGTTCAACTGGTTCCAATGGAACAGGAACAAATAACACAGGTACTACAGATGGAACTAATAATATGCAATTCGCCACTGATACTATGAAATACGGACCCGAGAATTTTAAAAATGATATTTCAAATGCTGGTTATAAAGTTATAGAACTTCCTAATTCTAAAGTTGATTATTTTAAAGGTAACGAAACAGATTATAAATTAGGAGGAGATACAGTAAGACTCTATGAATATAATACAGTTGGAGATTTAGATGCAGATATTAACAGAATTTCATCTGATGGAATGACTATTAGTGGAACTAAAGCGAATTATACCGCAACTAATAAACCTCATTATTATAGAAAAGGAAACACCCTTATAGTTTATGAAGGAAATGAGCCTGCATATATTGATGAATTTGGAAGATTGTATGGAAATACATTAAGACCATGATAATATTCAAATAAAAAATTAAAAAGATTACTATTTTACAAATAGTAATCTTTTTAATTATAAAATTTTTGCAAAAAATAAATAGGAGAGAGTAGATAGGAGAGTTATCCTAAATTCTCGGTCGTTATAACATTGCTCAACTATATGATTTTTTATAATTTTGAAAGCGGATTTGATTTTACAGCATCTCTTAATGAATCATCATCAACATGAGTATAAATTTGTGTAGTTGAGATATTAGTATGTCCTAGAATGCTCTGCAAACTTCTTATATCTACATTTCCGTACTTATACATTAAAGTAGCAGCTGTATGACGTAATTTATGAGGGGTGTATTTATCATCAGTTAATCCGGCATTAGTTATATGTTTTTTTATCATAATTTCAACAGTTCGTTTATTTATTGGAACATTTCTAGAAGATAAGAAAAGAAATTTTTTATTATCCGAAGATGCCTTTGAATCATTTCTAACCTTTAGATAATTTGCTAAGGCCTTTAGACACGCATCATTTAAATAAACAGTTCTTTCTTTATTACCTTTACCTATAATAGTAAGTGTATCATCTCTGATTTTATCAAGTTGAATGCTGCAGAGTTCCGAAAGTCTCATTCCGCAATTTAGGAAGAAAGTTAGTATGCAATAATCTCTGTGATAATTCTTATCTTCCTTATTCAAAGATTCTAAAAGATGAATGCTTTGATTTAAGGTAAGATATACTGGATGACGTTTATTTATTTTAGGAGATTCTAATTCTAAAGCTGGATTTTCAGTAATTATTTTTGCTTTTCCGAAAAGAAATTTAAAAAAAGACTTTAAAGTTGCAACCTTTCTAGCTCTAGCATAGGAGCTGTTATCTCTATATTTTTCTGTGAAGGAGAGAAAAGCATATAAATCCCTAAGCTTTATGGCTTTTAAAAACTCTGAATCTATAACGCTTATATCTATGTCCTCAAATTCTATAGATTCAGAGTTCACCTTGCCTTTATAGATCATCATAAATCTAAAGAATACAGTTAAATCAATTCTGTAACCATCTATGGTATTTATTGATGTGCTTCTGATCGTTTCTAAGTAATTTAAAAAATCAACTAAACTTTCTGGTAAATTATTATTTTGAAGAACTTGAATATCATATTTCATATTTTCACCTGTGTTTTTATAAATTAAAAAGCAACAAACGTTTGCTATAAAACAAATAAGTAGCTTTATAGCTGGAACTTTGTACTAATTTAAAAATATTATATCAAATTTCATAAATTAATGCAATTATTTCGCTAAATGTATATTTAGCGAAATAATATTTGAGATTTTTTCTTTATTTTTTATACTTTTAATTTATTAATGTATAATTTTTAAGCTGTAAATTTTTAAATATTATTTGCCAAGCTTATTTTAAATAAAAAATATCAATTATTTTATATCAAACAATCATTCAGATCATATGTTATAACAAACTTATTTACCTCGATTCATACGCCTTTGATTTTAATATGGATTCTGACAAAATTTAAAATTTGAAAATCACTTTGTGTTAAGAAACTTACTTTTAATTTACTTTAAAATTTTATGTTTGTTATTTGACTGTTAATTAATATCTATGAAAAATACATATATTATTTACTTTTAGTATATCTTTATTAGAATACTATATTTAATTAGAATACTATATTTATCATGAAAGATTCTATTAATACACAGAAATTACTATAGCATTATGTGATATAATATACTAAGTAATATTTTAACATTCAAGGAGGACTTTTATACATATGGCTAAAGAATCTAAAACTAATGCGATGAGACTTTTGGATAGCAATCAAATAACATATTCAACTCATAGCTATGAAAATAAAGATGGTAAAATAGATGGAGTTGCAGTTGCGCATAAAATAGATAAAGATGTTAATCAGGTGTTTAAAACTTTAGTAACGCAAGGTCATTCTAAAGAATTCTATGTTTTTGTTATCCCAGTGAGTGAAGAATTAGATATGAAGAAAGCCGGAAAGGCAGCTGGTGAAAAAAGTATCGAAATGATTCACGTTAAAGATATAAATAAAATTACAGGTTACATTAGAGGTGGATGTTCCCCACTTGGAATGAAAAAAGTTTTTAAGACTTTTATACATGAAGACGCACTTTTGTTTGATACAATTGTATTTAGCGGTGGTAAAATAGGAGCTCAAATTGAAATGAATCCAAACGAACTTACTAAAGTGATCTCTTGCTCATTTGTAGATATAATTAAATAAAAATAATTTGCACAACAAATAAGATTATATATGTTGTTAGAAGGAGATTTTTTCGTGTTATCTTCAAAGACTCAATATATTAGATTAATAAAGAAAAAGTGAATTTTTTAAGCAATCCACTACTCTCCTATTATTATGACTTACCCCGATTCAATAATATAATAATATATGAAATAAATGCTACCCATATTGCTTAAAAAAACAATAAATCGTCTGAGTAAGTTTATATTTTACTTAAAAACTTACTCAGACGATTTTAATTTACTTTTCTATATCACTTCTCCAATTAATGAGAACGAATTTGCCTTAACTATTTTTACATTTGCTAATTTTCCTATTAGGTCTTCCCCGCCTTCAAAATTTACAAGTCTACCATTTCTGGTTCTACCCATTAATTTTGACTCATCATTTTTACTAGTGCCTTCAACTAGAACTTCGTAAGTTTTTCCTTCTGCTTCCTTGTTCCCTTTTGCAATACCACTATTTACAACCTCTACTAGCCTGTTGAATCTTTCATGCTTAACATCGTCAGCAATTTGGTTTTCCATTTTGTCTGCTGGAGTATGGTTCCTCCTTGAATAAATAAATGTGAATGCAGCATCATATTGAACTTCTTTAGCTAACTCCAGTGTCTCATTAAAGTCTTCTTCAGTTTCCCCTGGGAAACCTACAATTATATCTGTAGAGAAAGTTACATCTGGAATTTCTTCTCTTATCTTTTTAGCTAATTCAATATATTGCTCTTTAGTGTAATGCCTATTCATTTCTTTTAAAATTCTGTTTGATCCACTTTGTACTGGCAAATGAATTTGCTCGCAAACTTTATCGCAATCTCTTATAGCATAAACTACATCTAAAGTTAAATCCTTAGGATGAGAAGTCATAAATCTAATTCTTTCAATACCTTCTATTTCATTTACTTTTCTTAAAAGATCAGCAAAAGTTATATTTTCATCTGATCCCTTTCCATATGAATTAACATTTTGACCTAAAAGAGTTACTTCTTTATAACCATTTGCAACCATCTCTTTAATTTCGTTTATTATATCTTCAGATTTTCTGCTTCTTTCTCTGCCTCTAACATAAGGCACTATACAGTATGTACAAAAATTATTACATCCGTACATTATAGTTACAAATCCTTTAACGTCACTTTTTCTATCTATAGGAATTCCTTCTACTATTTCTGTCTCCTTATTAATAATTTCCTTAATTTGTACACCCTCAGTTTTTACTCTGTTTAGATATTCAGGGAATTTATACGAATTGTGAGTACCGAATATTATGTTAACATAAGGAAATTTCTTTAAGATTTCGTCTGCCATTCCTTTTTGCTGCATCATGCATCCACAAATACCTATAACTAAATCTGGATTTTTTTCTTTTTGCTTTTTTAATGCTCCAAGGTTACCAAAAACCTTATTTTCTGCATTTTCTCTAACGCAACAAGTATTAAATATTATTATAGATGCTTCATCTCTATTTTCTGTGCTTTCATATCCCATTATTTTAAGCATACCTGAAAGTTTTTCTGAATCTTCTTCATTCATTTGACATCCATATGTTTGTATAAAGAAGAATTTTCTTTCATCATTAATTTTTTCATTAGTTAATTGTTCTATATCAAAGTTCATTATTGTTCCTCCGTTTAAAAATCAAGTTCCATTGTATTATATCAAATTATAATTACAAAAGAAAGAGTTGAATTATATAGATGATTAAGGGGCTATACATTACTATATAGCCCCGCTTTATATTCTAGTGAATGTCTTTATACCAACTTATAAAAGATTGATGTTCTTTAAATCCAATTTTATTATATAAAGACAACGCCTTTTCATTACTCTTTTCAACTCTAATGTATACATTTTTAATAGAATTTTTATGACAAAGATCAATTAAATATCTAACAAGCTTTTCTCCATATCCCTTTTGCCTATATCCATCAAGTATCCCAACATTAACAATTGTATATAAACCTTTATTTAAAATAACCTGACCATATCCAACGGCTTGTCCATTAGTGTTGCAAACAAAAACTCCAAAACCGCTTAAATAATAATCTTCGTCCTCTTCTCTACAAACGTCTTCTACAGTTAATGGAATTCTATTCTTTTCACTAAAAACCGAATTTTGGATTTTACATCTCAACTCTTCATCCTGTCCTTCTACAAAATGTTTAAATACACATCTGTTATTATTAAATCCATTACATTGATTACTTGTTCTTAACTTCATTAATATATGTTTGGAATTTACATTAAAGTTCAATTTCTTCATTATATAAGATGCTTTTGAATTAGCTAACATATCAAACTTAAAAGCATTAATATTAAAAAAAGATAATATTTTACTACTAATCAAGTCCATATACTCATCCTTTAAATAAATTGCATAAATATTGGAGAATTCTTTATTAGACGGATTTTCATACCAAATGTACCCTATATACTCATCCTTAAACTTAAATAATTTAATTTGTTTTCTTATAAGATATTTTATTATAAATGATTCATCATCATAAATTTCAAAAAAATTTTTATCGCATATATAAGCATCTTCACTTGTCTTATACAAACTCCTAAAATGCTCTATATTAAAAAAAGATAATTTTTCTAAAAAGACCATAATATTTCCTCATTTCACCCAGTTATAAATAAATTATAATTCTTATAATAAGTATAGTCAACTTCCTGTATAGCTTAATAGCATATTAATTTTACGTTAAAATATTAAAAGAAATATAAGTAGTAAGTCCCAGTATAAATTTTGTTTAATATAATATACTAAATACACTAGGAAAAAATGCTTCCTTCATAAAATTGAAGGAAGCAAAATATTTTATCTAGCAACAAGAACTATTTTGCGCTAATATTTTCTAACACCATCTGCTTTTAGAAACTTGTGGCTTTTTGATTTTTCCTTCAAACCCTTTAACTGTATAATGTTCAGTTAATGCATTTGGATCATATGAAATATATCCTCCTTGATAATCAATATAATTATCATTCATCTTATTAGTAGTATGTCCTTTATTTACATTACTCATAATATCCACACTCCTTTTTTAGTTAAAGTAGTATTATATTATAGTAAAACTACTATTTTGAGGTCGAAGTCCATTGATTATTTCCTTCACTTTTTTCATTTTTACGAGTAGATTCATCTTTATCATAAGTACGTGGTACAGAACTCCACTCATTATCTCCAGCACTCTTTTGATTTGAATTGACACTTCGGCTGCCTGTGGAACATTTACTGTTTAAATTACTATGCTTAGTCGATACTGAATTTAAGCTTTGAAAATTTTTAAAGTTATTTTCTGATTCATTACTCATATTACTCATAATAACACTTCCTTTCACAACAATATATTGTGCACTAATGCTTAGTTTTATCCGTATTTATATTATCCTAGTTTTTCATTTTTATCATAATCTAGATTATTTAATACCTCTAGAAACATATTATACATTTCTACATTCTTATCTTCATCAGAAAGAATTTTTACACCGAAGCATAAAACTAGCACAAAATACATTACAAAAAAGAATGGACCTAGTTTCCTTATATAATCATCCATATATGAAAACAAGCCACTTGCTATTAATCCAGCAAAGAATGAGGCTCCAATTCCGCAACCGCCACTAGTATACGAACCAAGTTTAGATTTAATAAATATTCTTTCCATGCTTACATTCACTATTTTTTCGTTTTTAAACCATTTCTTCACTTTATTGTACATAATAAATTTAGTTTTATCTTTATCATTTGTAAATCTTAGTATCATTTTAAAATCATATTTGTATTTTTTCATTATTTCTGGAGTATATATTTTATAATCTATAGTATTTTTGCTTTCTATTTTTAGAGTATTTAAGGAATAATTCTTTGTTGTTTTTGCAAGATTATTATTCTTCATTTTAATATTTCCTCCAAAAACATTAATTATAATTTATTAGTGTTATAATAAAATATTCAAATTATATTGATAAATTACAAGTTTATTTTTACAATTAAAGTTTTACCTCAATTTTATATAATGGTGAATTTATAATTATGTTTAAATTTTAAAGAGTAGAAGTATTTTAACAAAAAACTGCTACTCTTTAAATTTACTCATCTTAAAATTTTATTATTTTTTATTATTATCTTTAGGTACATATGTAGTAGTATCATCATTTCTAAGCCATGCATTTATTAAAGTCTCTGCTGCTCTTGATGCTTGCTCTTCCGTAAGAGATATTTTCTTCTCATTTGATTTTTCATTCATAAAATTCATCCCCTTAGATATTTTATACTGAAAAATATGATATTTACATATTTTGAATTAATCTAATAACATAACTAAGTGTGTAAAAATCTCTATCTATCTCATACTTAATATAGTTAAGCCCTTCACTTAAAGTATTCTCATCAAACTTTTCGCCTAAAATCATCATTGTCAATGTATTTATCTTTCCATCCTTTGTATCAAAGATTCTTGACTTTTTAATAAATTCATTATCCATTAGTCCAAGCACTAGTTTTTCTAAATCTTCATCTATATTAATATCAGGCATTTCGTCAAAAATACGAATTCCATTTTTAGCTTCACTTATATTTTTAGCCTCAGATAAGTCGCAGCCTACAAAAAAGGTATTTTTAAATGATGCATCTTTAAAATCTACTCCATCTAAATTAACTCCTTCAAATATAGTATCTTCAAATTTTGCTTCTTTAAATTTACAACCTTTTAAATTTGAACCAATAAATTCAGAGCCTTTAAAACTGCATCTAAAAAAATTACATTTTTTAAAGTGAGCTCCTCTTAAACTAGCGTAATCAAAATTTGAATTTGAAAAATTACAATTATAACATTTACTTCTTTTAAGATTTTTATAAATAAAATTTTTATTAGTCTTTTCAGCATTATCATAATAAAAATTTTCTGGTGCGCTTCTATTTGTTGCCATTAGCTCTTTTCCTTCCATTAATCGAATTGTTGAATTTTCTGATTTAATCCCCTATTTATTTATATATTAGCATACTTTCATAAAATTATATATACTAGCATAAATTTAAAAATAACAGAACAACTGCATAGACTTAAAATATGTGTTACAATCATATTTTAAATTAAGCAGTTGTTTAATGTTTGTATGTTCTTAATATTTATTATTTACGGTTATATCTTTGCCTCTAGAAACTCTTTTTGTTCTTAAATCATCACGCTCTCTTTCAACGTAAGATTTAACTTTACTTTGAGACAATTCACCAGTTTGTAAAATTAACTTATCTTTTTTGTTTTTGGACAATTGCATCATCTCCTTTCTAATTTATATTATTAGTTAGGAGAGCAAAGTTATGTATGCCTTTTATAGAGAGTATAATAATACAAGCATGATTTTAAAAATAAAAGGGTCTATAAAATAAAAAAATAGAAGGAGGTTATCCTTCTATTTCTATATTAATAAATTAAAAAGAAATTATTACTTGGTATTCAATTTACCCTCAAGCCAATTTACAAATTGTATAGCAGTTCTTGGGGAACGTGCATTATACCACATTACCCATTTTAGTGCTTCAGCGCGAAGATATTCCTTATCGACTTCAATTCCCCTTGCTTCAACTATTCCATTAACTATTTTTAAATATTCCTTTTGATCAGGTGAATAGAATGATACAGTAATTCCAAATCTATCTGCTAATGAGAGCTTTTCTTCTATTGCATCATTAGCATGTACATCGTCTCCTGCTCTTTCACTGAAGGTTTCCTTTACTAGATGCTTTCTATTTGTAGTTGCATAAATTAATATGTTATTAGATCTATTTTCAACACCGCCTTCTAAAATAGTCTTTAGTGCTGAATAGCTCGCCTCTCCTTCTTCAAATACTAAATCATCTACAAATATTATAAATTTCAAATTTTTGTTCTTTAGTATTCGTATTATCTTTGTAAAATCAGCAAGCTTATTTTTATCTACTTCTATAAGTCTTAAACCCTCATCATAGAATTCATTTGTTATAGCTTTAACAGTTGATGATTTCCCAGTACCTCTTGAGCCGTATAACAAAAGATTATTGGCTGGATAACCATTTAAAAATTGTCTTGTATTATCAATTATTATATCCTTTTGATCTTCATACCCTACTAAATCTTTTAATCTTATAGGATCTGGTGTTTCTATACCTCTTAAATATTCATTATTATCCTCATGCTCCCAGACAAAGGCTCTATAATGTCCAAATTCTCCTGTTCCATATTGTTTATAAAATGTCATAATGCTTTCAAGACATTTATCCCACTTTTCTGAGCTTAAAATACTAACTTTTAATTTATCAATTGCTTTCTTGCTATTACAGTGTAATATCTCCTTATCAAAAGTAATTAGATTTTTAACAATATCTTCTTCAAAATCTAAAGGATTAGTTTTATGTAAAATTTCTTCTTTTATACTCTCAGTTTTAATACCACTTATAAATTGAAGGGCGCATAGCTCGTATGAAACTTGAGCTATAATACCATCATTGCCTAAATCATTACGATCAATCATATCTGTAAATGGATTGCTTTCTAGAAACATTAAATCTACAATATACTTCTTTAAAGAGCTTCCATAAGTTTTATTTAACAATCCATAAGCGAAATCATTATATATGCTTATAGCGGTCGTTATTTCTATTTTGTCTGTACTTAGATAATCTAGAAGTATTTTATACTTTTTTATCACTTCATCTTCTTTAAGCTTAGTAAAAATGCATAATGAGTTTATCATTATATTAGCTTTTCTCATGTTTTCTGAATTTGTATACATCTTCTTGCCTCCCAATAATTGTTTTATTGCAAATTGCTTTTATAATTTAAAATATTAAACTATATTATAGCACTTTAACTATCCAATTCCAAATATCAATCTATCTATTCATCTATACTATAAGAATAAGTGGAAATGTTATTGACACATTACTAAATGATGTTATAATATTAATTGCGTTTTATGCGGGTGGGTGAGGGAGATTTGAAAGTTGAGTTGAAAGGATGAAAAAATTATTTAAATTACAAGAAAACAATGTCACATTTAGAAGTGAAATGCTTGCGGCGCTTACATCATTTTTTGCAGCAGCTTACATTATTATTGTAAATGCAAGTATATTAAGTGATTCTGGAATGAATATTAATCCATTAATAATTGCTACAGTTTTTACTTCTGTCATAGGCTGTCTTTTAGTTGCTTTTATAAGTAACACACCTCTAATCATAGTGCCTGGTATGGGCATTAATGCACTATTTACTTACACATTAGTACAAACTTTAGGTCTTTCCTTTTACGAGGCCTTAACCTCGGTGTTTATTGCAGGAATTCTATTTGTAATTATTGCAATAACCCCATTAAGTACCATTTTGGTAAGAGCTATACCTGATAATTTGAAAGAATCTATTACCATAGGTATAGGACTTTTTATCACGTTTATTGGGCTTCAAAAATCTAAATTAATAGTTTCGGATACGACCACATTACTTAAGCTGGGGGATCTTACGAGTCCAGAAGTATTAGCATTCATTATTATTATGATATTAGCACTTGTGCTATTTCTAAAGAAAGTACCAGGGAGTTTTCTAATTTCTATTATTTTAGGGACAATGATTTCTGTTTGCTTTGGAATTATCGATATTCATAATGTAACTTATTCCATGCCAGACTTTAATAACTATAAGGACATCTTTTTCCATTTAGATTTTGCTTCTCTTGGGAAAATTAAATTTTGGATAGGAACTTTTTCATTAACGCTAGTACTAGTTTTTGAAAATATAGGAATTATCCAAAGTCAGGTTGCAGGAATGCTAAAAAGATCCGAAGCAGCTTCAAGAGCTTTGATTGCAGTATCGTTTTCTACTATAACCTCTGCGCTTTTGGGATCTAGTCCAACTGTTTCTGCTGTAGAAGGAACTGCTGGGATATCAGCTGGTGGTAAAACAGGACTTACATCTTTAGCTGCTGGAATTTTGTTTTTAGTATCAATATTCTTTATACCATTAATTTCACTAATTCCAAATGCAGCAATAGCACCAATACTTATTATTCTTGGATGTTTAATGGCTCAAAATCTAAGAAATTTAAATTTTGATGATTTTAGTGAACTCATTCCGAGTTTTATTACTATAATTTCTATACCGCTAACATATAGTATTATAGATGGAATTGCCTTTGGATTTATACTTTATCCTATCTGCAAATTGTGTAATAAAAAAGATAAGCAGCTATCAATATCCATGTATATTACTCCACTAATTTTCTTGTTATATTTTATTGCAAATTCATTTATGCATTAATTCAAATATTAAGAGATCCTATATGTGATCATTTTAATTCACATATAGGATCTCTTTTTTGCGGTTATATTATTCTTCAAATAATTTTTCTCCTATTAATGCAAAACTTTGAAGAAGTAAAAAACATTTAATATCAAACTTTTCATTGCTTTGTATAAGCTTCTTAGCTTCTTCCTGAGAAACTAATATTGCTTCAATACATTCATCGTCTTCTAAATGTTCATCGCTTATTTCGCCTTCACAGATGCAATATACAAAAGCTAATGATTCATCAGTCATGCCAGGTGATACATATACTTTTTCCTTACCTTTATTTTTGATTATATTTACTAATTTTAAACCTGTTTCTTCCATCAATTCTCTACTAATCGTACTATTAGCATCTTCTCCTGGATCAATAAGACCTGCAGTTAATTCATAAATATAATCATTAATTGGTATTCTGAACTGTTTTATTATGACTAATTTCTTTTTCTCTTTATGAAAGGCTGCAATTATTACAGCATCTACATTATCTTCCTTCTTCTCAAAAAAATTCTTTTGAATAGTATCCTTATCTTTCCTTGAAGCAATAGTCCAAGTTCTAGTATTACCAACTTTATTTTCATATTCTGCTTCATATAATTTTAAAAATTTAGTTTCCACTAAAGTTCTTATATTTGTAACTTTATTCTTTTTCATATTCTTGCTCTCCTTCCTATATATAAGAATCGTATTAATCATTTTAGCGTAATACAATTATACTTCAAATTTCCAGGATGTCATACATATAAATAAAAAAGAAGGAATATCTTCCTTCTTTCTACAAATTAAATATCTTTTATACTTAGGCTTATTCTCTTATTTTCTTCATCAACACTTAAAATTTTTGCTTTAATTTCTTGACCAACCTTTAATACTTCTGATGGATGTTCTATTCTGCTGTGTGAAATCTTAGAAATATGAACTAATCCATCTACACCCGGTTCTAATTCAACAAATGCTCCAAAATCATTAAGTCTTACAACTTTTCCAAGCACTATTGATTCTTCAGGATATTTTTCTTTAACATTTTCCCATGGCTTAGGCATAAGTTCTTTCATGCTTAAAGATAATTTTTTTGCTTCCTTATCAAGACCTATTATCTTAACATCAATTATTTGACCTTCTTTAAGTACATCACTTACATTTTTAACATGATTCCAAGATATTTGAGATAAATGTAATAGTCCATCTATACCATTTACTTCAACAAATGCGCCAAAGTTTGTAAATCTTTTTACTTCACCTTTTACAATATCACCAAGGTTGAATTTCTCCCAAGCCTTAGAATCTTCCGCATCTTTTGCTACTTCTAAAATGATTCTTCTTGATGCCACTATTTTCACTGGATTTTTTAGAGAAAAATCTATTAACTTTACTTCTAGGTTTTTCCCTACGAATTGATTTTTATCCTCAGTAAACCTTATATCGATCTGAGATGCTGGTACAAAGATTCTAACACCTTTATAATCAGCAATTAAACCTTTTTCCTTAGCTTCTTTTATACTAACTTCAAAAGTACTGTTTTTCGCAAACATTTCTTCAAGTTCCTTAAAAGCCTCTTCTCTTTCATATTCCAATCTTGATAATACTACATATCCATCGCTATTTTGTAATTTTATTACCTTCGCTGTAATATTATCTCCAACATTAAGCTTTTCAGAAAGTGTTATAGGATCTTCTTTGGCTGATAATTCAGAAAAAGGAATAATCCCATCTGATTTATATCCTACAAGTGAAACTAAAATAGAATCTCTAGTTTTTGAAAGTATTTCTCCTTGAACTTCATCCCCAATAGCAAATCTCTTGTCTAATTCGTTCATTAATGATAATTGATCTTCAAAATTATTATTTTCTGTATTCATAATATCTAGTACCTCCCTAATAATCCAATCTGGTGTTGATGCACCAGCTGTAACTCCTATTTTTTTAATATTATTATTTTTTATTAAATTTTCTGGCAGATCTTTTGCATTTTCAATGTGAATTGTATTTTCACAATTTTCTTTGGCGATTTGATATAATTTAGTTGTATTTGAACTATTTTTTCCGCCAATTACTATCATAGCATCTGTTTCTTTTGAGATTTTACTTGCACTTTTTTGTCTGACATCTGTTGCTGCACAAATAGTATTAAAGGCTACTACTTCATTTACACAACTTAAATTTCTTAAAGTTTCTTCCCAATTTTTTAATTTCTCAGTAGTTTGAGCTACTAGACACACCTTATGTGGTACTTTATCTTCAAAGGTACCATCCTTGGTTATAATGGCTTTATCATCACACCATCCGTTTATACCTATAACTTCTGGATGATTTTTATCTCCTAATATTACTATATGATATCCCTCTTTTGAATATTTCTTAACTTTTTTTTGAATATTCGCTACAAAAGGACATGTAGCATTTATAACAGTTAATTCCTTTTTTTCAAGTGCATCTATAATCGCCTCAGATACACCATGAGATCTTATAACGATTACGTCACCTTTACCCAGTCTACCTATATCTTCAAATTCTATAGAAAAAATATTATTGCTTTCTAGATACTTTACAACATCATTATTATGTATTAATGGTCCTAAAGTATAAATTTTTTTATTATGTTCTTCTTGAATTTTAATGGCCTCATCTACAGCTCTTTGAACTCCAAAACAAAATCCTGCATTTTGAGCTAAAACAACTTCACGCATCGTAGCCTCCTTGCTAGTTTTCTTTTCTTATGTATTCAGTAATTGCATTCACAACCCCATCAATATCTAGACTAGTAGTGTCTATTTCTATGGCATCGTCAGCTTTTCTTAAAGGATCAGCAGCTCTGTGGGTATCAATATAATCTCTATCTATTATGCCCTTTAAAATTTGATCATATGAGCATTCTATGTTTTTAGCATGTAATTCATTAAATCTTCTTTTAGCTCTTTCTTCTGGACTTGCTGTTAAAAAGAACTTGAAACTTGCATCTTTTAAAACAACTGTCCCGATATCTCTTCCATCCATAATTACATCAAATTTATTTGACATCTCCTGTTGAAGTTTAACAAGTATAGCCCTAATCTCCGGAATGCTGGCATAATTTGATACGATACTACTTATTTCTGGTGTTGTTATTTTATCTTGTACATTTTCACCATTTAATATTAAATCATCATTTTCAAAATGCATTTCCATTTCCTTTATCAGAGTGCAAATTTCATCAACATTTTCTGGCTGCAAGTTATTTTTTTTTGATTTTAATGCTACCGCCCTGTACATTGCTCCTGTATTTATATACATTAGATTATATCTCTTACCAACTAATTTTGCTATAGTACTTTTCCCTGCTCCTGCTGGTCCGTCTATTGCTACTGAAATTTTCAAATCGTTCTCCTCATTTCTGTATCCCATAATTTACGTCTACTATAAGATTATATAATTTTTTATCAATTCAAACAAGAAAATATTTTTATCTTGCTAAATATTAGTTCCAGCAATAAAGCCTGTCGAAAAAGCAATCTGAACATTATATCCACCTGTAAAAGCATCTACATCCATTACTTCTCCTGCAAATGAAAGATTTTCGATTATTTTGGATTTCATTGTTGAAGGATCAATTTCTTTTACATCTACTCCTCCTGAAGTCACAATAGCTTCATCAATTGGCCTTAAGCCCTTTATATCAAAAGCTAGTTCCTTTATTGATTTAACCAAATTTTTTCTTTCGTCTTTAGTTATCTCATTTACTTTTTTATTTTCTGAAATTCCAGATATATTAATGATCATAGGTATTAATTTCTGAGGTAAAAGATCATCTAAAGAATTCTTGAAGTCTTTATTAATATACTTATTAAAATCCTTTTGAATACGCTTATCTAATTCACCTAGATTTAAACCCGGCTTTAAATCAATATATAATCTATAGCTTTTACCTTTTTCTATGAACCTGCTGCCGCTTAATATAATAGGACCAGAAACTCCAAAATGTGTAAATAGCATTTCGCCAAAATTCTTATAGATAACCTTTTTATCATTTTCTTTAACAGTTACTTCCACATTCTTTAAAGATAATCCCATGAGTTCTTTAGTTTTAGCATCTACAATTTCAATTGGAACTAATGCTGGAGTTAATGGAACAATATTATGTCCTAGCATTTGCGCAAATTTTTGACCTTCACCTCTTGATCCTGTAAGAGGATACGACGCTCCACCTGTTGCTATAATATAATAATCTCCACTTAAAGTCTCTTTATTGTTTATTTCAAGACCTGTTATTATTTTATTTTTTAATTTTATATTTGTTACTCTTGAATTTAATTTAATTTTTACATTTGTTCTACTTAAAGCATTAGCCAAACCTTTTATTATATCTGAAGATTTATCAGACTCAGGAAAAACTCTATCACCACGTTCAATCTTTAATTTAATTCCTTCATTTGCAAAAAAATCCATAGTGTCATTATTAGTAAAACTATACAATGAACTATATAGAAAATGTGGATTACCAGGAATATAATCAAAAAATTCTGATATATCCTTTGCGTTAGTTACATTACATCTTCCTTTACCAGTAATAAAAAGCTTTCTTCCAAGTTTCTCATTACCATCTAGTAATATTACCTCATGTTTTTTTGCTGCATGTAGTGCAGCCATCATACCTGCTGGGCCTGCGCCTATAACAATAACCTTACTCAATTTTTAAAACCACCTTTATTCAGTTAACAATGTACAATTAACAATTTACAGTTTATGAACAAACTCCAAAGGAGTTTGAAAAATGTATCTATAATTAAGTGTACTAATATAAATAAATTTTCACTTAATGATAATTAGATAAATTTATATATTAAGAAAAGTCATAGACTTTTCTTCTATAACTGTAAACCGTGAAGTATGAAATGTAAACTGTTTTAATTATCTGTTGTCTACTTTTTCTGGATACATATCATGATTCATCATTCTATAGTTTGCCATTTCTTCATATTTTGTACCCTTCATTCCATAATTGCAATATGGATCTATGCTTATACCACCTCTTGGAGTAAATTTACCCCAAACTTCTATATATCTAGGATCCATAAGTTTTATTAAATCCTTCATGATTATATTCATACAATCTTCATGAAAGTCTCCATGGTTTCTAAAACTAAATAAATATAGTTTTAAAGACTTGCTTTCTACCATTTTTATATTTGGTATATAGCTAATATAAATTGTAGCAAAATCAGGCTGGCCTGTTATTGGACAAAGACTTGTAAATTCTGGGCAATTAAATTTTACAAAATAATCATTATCAGGATGTTTATTCTCAAAAACCTCTAATACGCCAGGATTATAGCCATAATCATATTTTGTTCCTTGGTTTCCCAGAAGTGATAATCCTTCAAGTTCCTTTGATTTTCTTCCGCTTTCACTCATTGTTCTTCTCCTTTAAATAAAATTTTATGCAAAAGTTATTTTTTACTTATTATTTTTTCCTACTCTCTAAATAATGTTCTAATCCTCTTTGTCTAAGCTTACACGCTGGGCATTCTCCACAACCATCTCCGATTATGCCATTATAACAAGTAAGAGTTTTTTCTCTTATATAATCTAATTTTCCAAATTCATCTGCCATTTTCCATGTTGCAGCTTTGTCAATCCACATTAAAGGCGTGTGAACTACGAACTCATAATCCATGGCTAAATTCAAAGTGACATTAAGAGACTTTATAAATACATCTCTGCAGTCAGGATATCCGCTAAAATCTGTTTCGCATACTCCAGTTACAATGTGTCGTGCTCCCTTAACTTTTGCAAGTACTCCTGCGAAAGTTAAAAATAGCATATTACGTCCTTCAACGAAAGTTGATGGCAGTGAACCATTTTCACCAGCTTTTATTTCTATATCATCTCTTGTAAGCGCATTTGGTGCTAATTGATTAAGTAATCCCATATCTAATATATGATGCTCTATACCTAATTCTTTAGCTATATCAGTTGCACATTCTATTTCTTTCTTATGCTTCTGATTATAATTAAAAGTAACAGCAATTACCTCATCAAATTCCCTAAGTGCCCAAAATAAACATGTTGTAGAATCTTGTCCGCCGCTAAATACAACTACCGCCTTCTTATTCATATTAAATTCCTCCCAAACTTTTATATATTTCAATTTATTTAGTTTCAAATTAGTTATTTCATAATTAATATAGCTTCCTGCCTTAACATATCATTAGTTTTAAAACTTCCAGTAAAAGTTGTAGTGGTTGTGAGTGTTCCAGGCTTTTTTATACCTCTTGAAGTCATGCATCCATGTTCACCAGTAATAAGAACACCAACATCGTTGCTGCCTGTAACAAATGAAACAATTTCTGCTATATCACTTCCTATACGTTCTTGAAGCTGAAGTCTCCTTCCAACCATATCGGCTATTCTTGAAATCTTACTAAGTCCGATTATCTTTTCTTTAGGTATATAAACTACAGAAACTTTCATATTATACATTAGCGCCAAGTGATGCTCACAGTAACTGTGTATTGGTATATCTTTTACTACAACCATGTTATTATTATTAATTTCAGAAATTGTATCTTCATTTTCAAAGGTAGTCCCAAACATTTTTGCTATTTCTTCATTTGTATGTGTCATTCCCTCAAAAACTTCTTCATACATTTTAGCAACTCTTTTTGGTGTATCCAATAATCCCTCTCTGTTTGGATCATCTCCCAATGCAATTAATATTTCTCTTATACATTCCTCTATCTTTTTAGTATCTATCTTCTTTGGCATTTTAAAGCCTCCTCACATTATAACCTAATCTAATCGCATGTTTTATTTTTTAATTACTAGGACGATTTCTATTCAAACAATATAAAATATACTGATAGAGTAGAATCTGGAGATAGCTATATTTTTAAACTCCCCTTGTATCCTTATTCCAAATAATTTTATGAAGCTGTACCTGTAATTTGACATTGTTTAATTTATTTTCTTTCATAAACTCAACAATATCCTGCATATCTATATTTCCCGAAACAGGACTTAAATAAACCAAGCACTTAGATATCAAGTCATATTCTTTAATTATTTCATAAGCCATTTTTAAATCTTCATGACTGCCGACTACAAATTTATAAACATCATTTTTGCCTACAACTTTTAAATTATTTAAGTTCATTTTATCTGTCATTTTACTGCTTGGTAACTTGAAATCTATAATATAACTTATATTATCATTTAAATGCTTTTTCTTAAAAGGTTCTATATCCACAGATCCATTAGTTTCTATATGTATCTTTAAATTATTATCACAATTTAATATACTTAAAAGTTTATCTATATTTTCTTGAATAAGTGGTTCACCACCAGTCAAAGTAACATTTACTGCTTTATTTTCCTTTATGTAATTGTATATTTCTTCAATACTTAAAAATTCTGAGATATTGTCGCTACCCCATGAATAAGTAGTATCACACCAAGAACATCTTAAATTACAGCCTTGAAATCTTATAAATGTAGCAATTTCTCCTGCCGTTGGTCCTTCCCCATCTATTGATAGAAATTTTTCTATAACATTAAACATTTTTATATACCTCCAATTAATCTTCTGTATATATGCAGCTATTATTTGGAGTTTCAAACAATTCTACTTCACATACAGGCAATCCTTTTTCCTTTAGCCTATTAAAAATATCCCTGGACATTTCCTCTGCTGTTGGCCTGTAAGATACAAAATAGGTATTAAAATCGTTCGTAAGCTCTTTAAATTTATCAGCTAAAGTTCTACCTTCCTCATTGTCCTCTAAAATAAGCTTATGGTCAAATATTTCAGCAATTTCTTTTAAAGCCTCTTTAAAATTAGAAAAATCATCAACCATCCCTCTAAGCTGTCCATCTGAATGTAATGTTTTAGACTTTAACTTAACAATTAATCTATATCTATGCCCATGAATATTTGAGCATTTACCATTATAACCACTTAAATAATGGGCCATATCAAATTGTACTTCACTTTTTATTTTAAACATATAATTCTCCTTACTTCATTGTATATTAATTAATTTATTTGTAATTATAATAAAATCTAATAATAAACCTAATTGAATATCTTCCTCATAATAAGTTATCAACAGATTTAACTTTATTATGAATTTCTAAGAAATAAAAAAAGCTAATTCTGCATGACTAAAAACTAGCAACACAAAATTAACCTTAAATTCTCTTAAATCTAAAATTAAAATGCCTAGTTTTGTTTAAGGACAGGATGGTCTTAATGAACTGTCCATATGAAATTTACAAGGTCAATAATACCATATTTCGTTTTAATATGCAAACTTTCTGTTACATTATTTAAGTAATGTGCTATAATTATCAAGAAACAATTAATCTTTTCAGAATTTAAGGAGGTCATTTTTTGGAAACCAAACTGGGATTTAGGCATAAATTTGCGTATAGCTTTTTTGATTTTTCTGCCTATAAAGATTTTTTAAAGCAAGGATTAGGAAGATCAATCTTATATATTTTTTTAGTTACATTAATATTTTCGACTCTAACCAATTTCAAAGATGTAGCGTTAATTACTTCGGAGATATCCACTATGCAAAATAATCTTGTTGAAACTGCTCCTGACTTTGAACTTAAGGATGGTTTATTAACAGTTGATTCTAAAGAAACTATTTATTATAAACATACAGGAGATCTTTTATTTGATTTTGTATCGGAGTATGCATCTATATTTAATAAAATGACTTTATTAAATTCTGAGACTTCTGATACAGGAGATACTTCTGAATCTATTGGCTTGGAAGATGTGGGAACAGATGAAGAAGATGATAAACCTAATTATTATATGATTATTGTCGATACTACTGGAAAAACGAATTCATCGGTTTTAGCTAATTATAAGGATGGTATATTCATTGATTCAAATGGATTTTTTGTTAAAAAGAATTATAGAACAATTGGAAATGCTTCATTTTCTGATTTCAATAGTTTATATGTAAATAATGAAGTTTTTCTAAGCGAATTATCAGGATTAAAAATAATTTTGCCGATAACTATCATGTTATTTAAGCCAATATTTAATTTTTGTGATAATTTGATTATAGTTTTTTTATTTTTTGGACCTCTTACGTTATTACTAGGATCGCTTATGAAAGTTAAATTAAACTATTCCAGATCATGCACGTTAAGTTTTTACGCAATGACACTTCCGCTATTACTTCAATCTTTATTGCTTATAGCTGGAATATATGTTGATTATTTTTCGGTTATATTTTATATGGTTACGTTGCTCTACTGTGGATTGGCTATAAATGAGCTAAAGGATACTAATAAATCCAACTTAAATTTAATGAAATAATATTAATAGAGTTATATGTATTCTTTAATGTGTTGTACTAAACTAATAAGAGCTGGATAAAATGAACTATTCTTCATTTTATTCAGCTCTTATTTATTGTCTAAAATGTTGTGTAAAGGTAAAGATTGAGGTTATTTTAAATATGTCTAGAACTATAATTACATTTGTAAAAAGTAAGATTCCGCAAAATATTTCTTCAAGTTTACTATTAGTTTTAATATTCCCTAATGAAAATTTTTTCTTACTTAAAGGGAAAAACCACGGAAGTCCTCCAATCGTAAAACTATCTAAAATCAAATGCGATAGTATACCAATAAAAATCCCCTTCAAACCAATCAGTATTAATTCCTGCAAAGATGCGCCAACGCTTAATGAATATAGTAGCAAATATAAAAACGGGGCGTGAAATAATTTTCTATGTCCTGCCAGCTTATTTATAGTTTTAGATACTCCTTTAGTTTTTTTACCAATATAGCTGTTTTTATGATCAATGTCAGGAAGTAAACTTCCTAGTACTGCTCCCCCTAAAAATATTATTGAAGGTATTATAGGAACATTTATAATCTTAGAGCCTATAATATAAAGCCCTGCTAATATCCCACCATTTAAATGTGTTTTATAAGTCATCTTATGTACTCCTATTCTTTGTAATCTTTTGTTAAAGTATGTTCATTTTGCTATTATACTATAAATCTTCTAATAAAATAAAATATTCCACTAAAATATTTATTATCTTAGTGGAATATCGTTTCTATCTGTATTTATACTTAGCATTTCATACAAGACATATCATGTGTTAAGTTCACTTCTTTATTGAAATATTGCTTTTACTAGAGCAAGTTTCTTTGGCTTTGCAATTTTTACAACCACAATCACACTTGCCTTTTGAAGAATTCTTAAATGATTTAACTATAATACATCCTGCAATAAATACAATAGCTATGGTAATTGTTATCTCTAACATTTAAAATCACCTTCTTAAATCAATAAAAATATACAATTAATAAAGTTATTTTTAAATTACATATATCAAAAAAACATATTATTTATTCTTAAATACATGCGAAGCAAATTAATAATTAAACCGCCTGCATTATACACAAAGTATGCTGCAATCCATGCAACGATTAATTGAAAAAGTACAGAAAACAATGTAAACTTTGCTCCATATTCTTTTTGCATAGTACCAATTGTAGAGATACATGGAGTATACAGTAATACAAATACTAAAAAAGCATAAGCAGAAATAGTAGAAAAGTGCAGTGGTAAAACAACTGCTAAATCTCCTGAGAAAATTACCTGCATTGAAGCTAAAACAGATTCCTTTGCTAATAGTCCTGAAAGAAGTGATACTGCCGACTGCCAATTTCCAAAGCCCAATGGTTTAAATATCGGTGCAAGTACACTTCCAATCGATGCTAATATGCTATCATCAACCTGATCAACCATCCCATGAATATTAAAGTTCGATAGAAACCATACTAATACGCTCATTGCAAAGATAATAGTTGAAGCTTTCTTTAAAAAGCCACTGGCTTTATCCAATGTCTGCTTATAAACCGAATTAACTTTGGGCATTTTATATTCTGGAATTTCAATTATAAACGGTTCTTCATCCTTCTTAAAATATGTGTTTTTAAATAAAATACCAAGTAAAAATGCAACCATTACTCCAAGTAAATATAGGGAGGATACTGCTAATCCTCTATGTGATTTAAAAAATACTGCTGCAAAAACTGTATAGACCGGAAGTCTTGCATTACACGACATAAATGGAACAAGAAGTGCAGTAAGCTTTCTATCTTTCTCACTTTCTAACGTTCTTGCTGTCATTATTGCTGGCACAGTACATCCAAAGCCTATTATCATGGGAATGAATGCTTTTCCCGAAAGTCCCATTTTTCTCATTAATTTATCCATCATAAATGCTACTCTTGCCATATATCCACTATCTTCTAGTATGGTTATGCAGATAAATAGAACCAGTATTATTGGCAATAATACTATAATTCCTCCAACTCCTGAAATTATTCCATCGACTATAAGAGAACTGAACCATGGAGATGAACCTGAAAGAAGTTCTCTAGCTCCTGGTATAATCAGTTCATTTAAAATATTGTCCAGCAAGTCAGAAATAGGTTGTCCAATCCACGCAAATGTAAGTTGAAACATCAAAGCCATTAATAGCAAAAAAATTGGATATGCTAGAAATGGGTGCAATATAAACTTATCTAATTTTTCAGTAATAGTTTCTTGATTCTCAGCTCTTTTTGTGACACAGGATTTTAATACATCCTCTATAAAAATATATGCATCTTTCTCAGAAGAGAACCTATATTTTTTATTATTTAAAGGTTCTTTAAAATTACCGTTCTTTAATCGCTCTTTAATTTTACTAATTCCTATATTTTTCCCTGCAACGATAGGAATTACTTCTACATCCAATTCTTTAGAAAGCTTATCATAATCAATTGTTATTCCCTTGCTTTCAGAAATATCAATCATATTTAGTGCCATTACAATTGGAATATTAAATTGCTTAAGTTGGGTGGTAAGATATAAATTTCTATTGAGATTCGATGCATCTACAATGTTTAATATTAAATCCACATTGCCTTCTTCTAAATAACTCTTAGATACTTTTTCTTCATTTGAGAATGTATCCATGGCATATATTCCTGGCAAATCTACTATTTTTATATCGTCAAAAAGAAAACCTTCTTTTTTATCTACCGTAACGCCTGGCCAATTTCCAACATATTGATTGGAACCGGTAAGCGCATTATATAACGTTGTTTTTCCTACATTGGGATTACCAAGTAATGCTACATTGATCATTTTTTACGTCTCCCTCGCTCTGGTAATAATTGGATTTTGTATCCATAATAATATATTGTAACACTATGCTCTTTTCAATAAAATGTTTTTAGCATCTTTTTTTCTTATAGCCAAATCAAATCCTCTAAAATTTATAATAACAGGATCTCCAAGTGGTGCTGCTCTCTTTAGCTCAACTTCAGTTCCTTCAATACATCCTAACGCAAATAACCTTTTAATTAATTTTGAATCTCCTTTAATTGATGAAATTATTCCTTTTTCTCCTGGATTTAAACTACAAATATTAATAATGCCACCTCCTAAATGAAATTACTTATCATATAATTAAGAATATCATTATTGGTTAAATTTTTCAATATAAAAATCCTCTTTTTTCCTCAAAAATTCGGAAAATAGAAAGATTCTAAAATATATAATTCGTAAGGGCCCCATTTATAAAAAATAATTGTATCTTGAACTATTTATTCTATGCATTTAACATTATGCTAATATTTTTGGATTTCTATCACTATAAAAATGAATGAATATCCTGGCCTTTTTTCGTAAATAATAAAACTAAAGTAAGGTGGTGAAAGTTATGGGTTCTTCTCAATATAATAAGAATAAGAATGATAAAAGCAATACTGACAGAACTAAAGAAGATAAACATGATAATGATCGTATCTCTAACAAAAATAATCATAAATAAAGCATTGTTATCATTTATATAAATATGGAAACTATATTTAGAAGCACAAATTAAATGATAGCAATACCATTAGTTGCTATCATTTTTATAATAATTAAAGCATTTTATTATTAATTACATTTAAATCCTCGTAGAGGCGTTTCATCTATATCAAGTTCTTGAAATAGATTGGCTACAATTACTTCATAATCACTTAATCTATCTGCCTTTCTTATTTTCTTTGCATATTTATCATTTTCTACAAACATATGTATCATATAAAACCAAAGTTCTTTAATTTTAAACAATACATTCTTATCTCCAGGAAGTATTTCTTTATACCCTCTAAGAACTGTATCATGAAAAGCTTTCAGCTCCAGTTTATTTAAACTATGATTATTTTTTATTTCTCGTATTAATGCTGGGTTTGCAATAAGTCCTCGTCCTAACATTACTTTATCTAAACATTGATGGTTTTCTATTAATTTCTCATAGTCGCTCATATTAAAAATGTCGCCATTATAACAAACAGGATTTTTACTTAATGCTAGTGCATCATCAAATACCTTCATATTGGGCCTGTTTTTATAAAAGTCTGTTTGTATTCTTGGATGAATAATAAGTTCCTCTATAGGATACTTGTTAAAGATCTCAATCAAATCATAAAATTCTTCTGGAGAATCTTTTCCAATCCTTGTTTTTATAGAAATTTTCACTGACGTTTTTGAGAATATGTCTTCTAAAAATTCATCAAGCTCCTTTCTTTGTGCTAGAAATCCTGAGCCTTTATGTTTAGCTACAACTGTACCAGATGGACATCCTAAGTTTAAATTAATCTCATCATAGCCAAATTTAATCAATTCATTTACTGTATAAATGAAATATTCGGAATTATTTGTAAGTATTTGAGGAATAACAGGAATTCCTTGATTATGTTCAGGTATTACATCATTCAATTCTCTAGAAGTAAATCCTTTATTCTTAGTTGGTGAGATAAAGGGCATAAAGTATTTATCAATTCCTCCAAAGAAAGTTTGATATGCATTTCTATATATGTATCCAGTAACACCTTCTAATGGTGCAAAAAAGTATTTCATCTTATAAAACTCCTAATTATAAATAATTTCAAACTATATTGTATATGACAAATATGCTTTTGTATAGGGATATAAATTTTCTTTATTATAAATTCCTCGTAAGAATAAAAAAATAGCACCTACTTATTTAGTAAGCGCTTTTAGGTTTATCTTAAAATTTTCTATTAATGTGCCTTTTACTATCGTACTCTTCTTTTATTTGCTGCCAATGAGTCCCCATCCATATAAAGCCTAATACAAAAAATATGACAGATACCAGTAATAAAGGTGATATAAATACTCCAAATATAAGGCATATAACTCCTGCCAGAATTAATTGCAAGTGTGTTTTATATTTCAACTTGCTGAACTCTTTTAATTCATCATCATCTAATTTCTCAATATTCTCCTGAAGTTTTTTATCTTTTTCAGCTTTCATTTGTTTAAATGTTTCTTTAAAACTCATAATACAATCACCTCATTATCATTATATAGATGACTATTTAAATTTAGTAATGCATATTTGCTTTAATATCAGAATTTATATATATAATAAAAAATAAAGTGCCGTGTAGCACCTTATCTTTTATTAATCATTTATTTCTTCAACAGCTTTATTCAATACTGAAATGACCTTATCGCACCAGTTATCAAATTCTTTATCCAAAGTCTGGCACTCAGGATGTTTTAAAACATATTCAATTGTTTTTCTTATTCCTTGATCAAATCGTGTTGTAGCTACAAACTCTGGTACAAGACGTTTTAATTTTGAATTATCAAATACAACTGAATTGGCTTTATCTCCAATGAGACCTCCCTTAAAATCTTGATTGCTACAAGCATCTAAAAACATTGATGAAACGTAAAAAGCATTCAATTTCACACCTAAAGCATCAGCTATTGTTTGATAAATCTGATTCCAAGTTAAGGTCTCATCTGAAGTTATTTGAACTGCTTCACCAATTGCATGTATATTACTCATTAATCCAACAAAACCTTTTGCAAAATCACTATTATGAGTCATAGTCCATAATGATGTTCCATCACCATTAATAATAACAGGTTTTCCTTCTAACATTCTTTTTGCAACCTGCCAGCTTCCATTATTGCCAGTAACAGCAAATGGAATAGAACGTTCATCATATGTATGACTTGGTCTAACTATGGTAATTGGGAATCCTTCTTCTCTATATAATTTAATTAAATATTCCTCGCAGGCAATCTTATTTCTAGAATAATCCCAGTAAGGATTTGAAAGTGGTGTGCCTTCGTTAATTCTATAATCGCATAGTGGTTTTTGATAGGCTGAAGCTGAACTTATAAAAATAAATTGCTTTGTTTTACCCTTAAATAGCCTGTAATCTCTTTCTAGTTGATTTGGTGTAAATGCTATAAAATCTGCTACAACGTCAAACTCCATTCCGCTTAATAAGCCTTGTACCTTTTCTTCATCATTAATATCAGAAACTATAAAATTTACTTTAGCACTTTCAAGCTCAGTTGAGCGATTAGCACGATTAAGTAAATAAAGATCCCATCCTTTTTTGATTAATAACTTTGAAATAGCTAGACTAATTCTTCCTGTTCCACCTATTAATAACGCCTTCATCCATTAACACACCTTTCATGTCATGTAAACATTTTATCATAATTAAATATAATACTATACTTGGATTATTATGTTGTCAATAGCATAATATTGCCTAATTTTTATATGACAAAACTAGAAATAATACTTAACTATATATAGTTAATATGCATATCAGTATGATCTTTCATAATGCAACTTAGAATAGCGTTATGATGCTTTTGGAGTATAGTTTGTTTTTTGATCTCCATCATATATGATTAATGACATAGGCGAAATTGTATCATCATTATATTTAAATTCTTTGTCTGAGAAATTAGCCACAACTTTTAAGTCCTTACCAAAGGTAGTCATTTGAACCATTCTGTCATCAGAGAGAACTTTAAAATCTGTCATTTCTTGTGTAACAGCTTTCTTGCTAAAAGGCGACCATACATTTAAATGCGAAAGAATTAAATCTTTGTCGCTATTCCAGCTATTCTTGTCTAAATGATAGAAAGGAGGTGTATCATATAGAATTTCATTAAGCATTGTGCTTGATACCTCATCTTTTATTTTTAGGCTTCCCCATTCCCAATGATGCGATGTAATTACAGAATTATTATAAACTAATTTGTAAAGGGGCAATGAATATATTGGACTTAAATAAATCTGTTTATATAAATCCTTTAAAGGAACCTGCTTCCCATAAATTGGTGGAACCCCTCCATTCGGAGAATAATAGCCTCCAATATAATATTGACTATTTTTATTTTTCCTCATATCATCATCAGACCATGCTATAACTGGTGTTTCTAAGCCTTGTGCAAATGCAATAGTCTGGCTTGCATAATCATTTCCCTCTTCAGAACCGATAACCATATTTTTGTCATCCCTTATATATGACATTCTATTTAATCTGGCATTCATATCTTGTTCCTGACTTGTAGTATGGTCAGGTGAATAATCATCATATAATTCTCCTGCAGCATCACAATCTATAAACCATGAATTAAACTGAATTCCAGTGTTTAAGATGTTCTGTACTCTATTTTCTACGCTTGGTAAAGATAAAGTCGGATTTAGCTTTCTACCTTCTCCAAGGAATCCATCTACCTTTTTCCCATCCTTATCGGTAATAGTGGCGTTTTCATATAAACTACTATCAGTAAAGGCAGCTGTATCCCATTGTTCTTTTCCAGGTTCTTGTATAGAGTGATAAGAATCATATGGAGCTATTAAATATCCATCTTTATTAGCTTCTGATACAAACTCTGGATTAATAAGTCCTGTTGTCCAATCAGAGAATCCTAACCAAGCATTCTTAATACCCGAATTATTTATATCCTCTAATAGAGGCAGTGAATTACCATTTCCCCACTTAGATATATCATCAGTTGCATCATTCCATTCACTTTTTAAAGCTCTTTTATTTAAATCATATAGCTCTGCATCATTTAAATTGTCTACACCTTTATTTGCTAGCTGCTTACCTTCATCATCTATATTAGGAAAAGCACTAGAATTATAGAAGTTTTTTGATAATAGAGCTTGATTTATTGCACTTACTATAGTATTTTTTTGATAATCACTTACATAATCTTGAGTTTTAATATTAGACAGTTCTGTAGCTGCATCTGTACCATCCTCAACATTTTTCTTTATAAAATTATTTATCCAGTCACTTCCACTTGAAGCTGGAAGCTTCCTTAAGGCAGTCCAGTTTACATTATTTTGTGCTATAAACTCTTTATCCCATAAGTAAATAAAAGGGGAACCGTAGAGTTTTCTTATATTTGGATTTTGTTTCGCCTTTTCCTCTAAAGTTGTAAACTTCCCTTTTTCTTTAATATAATCCTTATATATACCTGCTATATCTACTGGGTCATTTGAAGTAACATATATCCTAAAATTATATTCTTTATCATCAGTAGTTGATGGAAACTCATGAGTTAAGCTAAAACTAATTTTATCCTTTGTATCAAATTGTATTTTGTCATTAAACATATTTTCCATAACATATAACACTGAATAATTGCCCTTGTTTACAGCAAAAAACTGCATTGAAAAATCTTCTAAGAGACTCATTTCCTGTCCGCTTAAAAAGCTCTTCCAATTTTGATCATCACTTGGTATATACTTTCCTTCCCATAAAGGAAGTATATAACTATCACCACTTATTTCTGGCCATTTTAATTCACCTACATCATTTGCCTTTATATTTACATCTAGATAATCCTTCTCCTTTTTTATGTTTACTCCCATATTCTCTGAAGGATATTCCCAAGATACTTCATCTGTAGATTTTTTAAAATTAGATACGTCCCTTTTTTCTTCCGGTTCACTGGCTTCTTCTTCCTTTCCATCAGAAGTTACATCAATTTCAAAGGTAGATGGATCCACATCAAAAGTAAAATCATTACTTTTATGAGCAGGCTCATTAAACTTGTCAGCTAGCAAAGTTTTTATAGGTTCACAAGCACTAAGTGTAGTTGAAATTAAAATAATACTTGTCAACAATGATATAAATTTTCTCAAATTATCACCTCTTTATATTTTTATTCTGCATCATGTCCCATACTTGTGGGAATAAGACAATAGTAGGACTATATAATGCTCTTCAAATTTCTTTGCTAATATAACAATTTTATGTTACGCCAATATTACAAAATTAAATTATGAGAAAAAAATTTGCAGGCGAATAAGATTTGTTTTTTTATTCTTTTTTCATACTGAACCTAATTAAATAGACATTTTCATAAGTTATCCGCAGATTATCAAATAATATAATTTCATAAAGAATAAAAAGAGAATCCTGCAAATCTTTAGGACTCTCTTTGAAAAAGTATATAAAAACTTATTTTATTTTCCTTTAAATTTATACCATATTTTAAGCCGTGTTTCTCCAAAATAGTTTTTACAATTGCAAGGCCTAAACCTGTTCCTGATACTTCTTTACTTCTAGAACTATCTATTACATAAAAGGGTTCCCAGATTTTATTTATCACTTCTGGATTATAATCCTTTAATTCATTTTCAATTAAAAAAAGTATTTTATCTTCAGTATTTTTAAATAAAATATCTATTTTATTGTTTGAAGTATATTTTATAGCATTGCTGATAAAATTATTAAAAACAATAGCTATTTTATCTTTATCTGCAATAACTATTCTTTCTATTAATCCTTCTGTATCAATGGAAATAGCTATATTTTTATTTTTAATACTAATCTTATACTTTTCAAATGTATCAAAAAATACTTCTTCTAAATCAAATTTATTCTTATTAATATCTTCACTTTGGTACTTTGACAAGTATAATAAGGTATCTACCAAATTAGAAATATCCTCTGTCTGTTCTTCTATAATTTCCATATAACTTCCGTCGTCTAATCCATCTTGAATTCCTGCAATATATGCTTTAATTAATGCTAAAGGAGTTTTTAGTTCATGAGAAATATTAGAAATGAAAGTTTTTAAGTTTTCATTTTTCTCATTCAATTCCATATGAGATTTTTCTAATTTACAACTCATCTCATTTATACTATCTCCAAGTTCAGCGATTTCATCTTTTGTAGTAATTTCAGTCTTTACAAACTTTAAATTAGCAATATCTTTTGCAGCATTTTTAAGTTCTCCAATAGGCATGAGGATCTTCCTACAAAAGTACCAAATTAAAATAAAAGAAACTGCTAATGAAATAAGAATTAGATACAGATTGAATTTATTTACAATCTCTATAGTCTCACTATCATGGGCTACTGATGATCCAGCAAGAATTATATAATTTCCTTTTTTAAAAAGAGTTATTAAAAAACTAGAATTCAATTTTCCTTGATTATATAAAAGATTTATTCTATTTCCATCAATTACTTTACTTATATTGTCTTCAGTAATCCAAAACTTGTTCAAAGTAATTCCTTTTTCTGCCAAATCTTTTCTTATGGAATCGTTAAAATTATTTACATCATTATCATAATTTTCAGCTATTACAGTAATTCCATATTCATTTTCTATTTCTTTTATACTGCTTTCAATAGTATCTGAATCTAAGGTTTTTATTTGTTCAGCTGCATTTAATAAATCTATTTTCTTTTCGTGCAAATAATACTTAGATAAGAAATAATTATTAATTAGAAATGAAAAAGAAAATAATAATATGAGTACCATGGATATTTGCAAAAATAATCTTCGATTTAATTTATTCATCTTTTAGCTCTAAACTATAACCCATTCCGCGATGAGTTTTTATTAGTTCTTCTCCTATCTTTTCTCTTAATCTTCTTATATGCGTATCTACAGTTCTTTCTTCTCCAAAGTAATCTAACCCCCATATTATATCTAATAGCTGCTTCCTCGTTAGAATCATACCTCTATTTTCATACAAACATTGAATCAATTGAAATTCCTTTTTAGTAAGATTTAAATCAACTTCATCTTTAAACATCTTTTTACCTTTTAAATCCACTTTTATATTTCCTGAAATAATAATATTCTCTATATTTAGAAGTTTCTTTACACGAACTAATAATATTCTAGGATCAAAAGGTTTCTTAATATACTCATCTGCACCAATGTTTAAGGCTTTTAACTCATCTTCATTTTCATTTTTAGCTGTTAACATTACTACTTTTGAACTACTTTTCTCCTTAATTTCTTTACAAACCTCTATACCGTTCTTTTTAGGCATCATCCAATCTAAAACGGCTATGTCTATTTTGTTGTTGTAAAATATGTCTAAAGCCTCTTCACCATCTTTTGATAAAAAAACTTTATAATTTTCTTTTTCAAAATATGCTTTCAATATCTTAAGCATATACAATTCATCATCTGCAATTAAAATATTCATATTCCATATCCCCTGTTAACTTATTGTATTTAAAATAAACTCTAGTTTAAGCTTAAATAAAAATTATAATCACTAATTTAAATTATCTAAATCACTATAATTTATAATTATAGTGATAATATGGTATCATGTATATATAATTTTATTCTTTGTGGAGCTATAGATTTTTTTACGCAGCTGCCTCATAAATACATTTTACTTTATTATAAATTTCTGAAGAATAAAAAAAGTATCTTATTATAGATACTTATTAAAATTTATATATTTTTACTTACCAATTAGCTGATAATTAGTTTTATAATAATACACAATAAGGTTGTCCAATTCTTGACTAACTGATATTGTTTTTTCATTTAACAATCCTTTTTCGTCTATAAGGTTTATCAATTTATATCTTAATTCATCCATTATATAGCCCCCTTCCGTCAAAAACATTTTTTACCAACAATTTACATTATATTGAAAAATTATGATAATTGCAATATAAAATTTAACTATTTTAATACTATTATTATTCAATAAATTACTCATTGCGGCTAAATCTGTCAACTTATATATAAGTCACTTACAAGCTTAGTAGATAATTTATATACCTATTTTAACAGGGAAAGTTATAAAAATAAATTTAAGACTTTATTTTTCCATTTTAAAATATGCTTCCAAACTTCTTAGAACTTTTGAATAAATATTCATTATAATTTTCTGATTTATCATTAAAACTATTTATTTTAACAATATCATTACTGGTTGACGAATGAACATAATTTCCATTTCCTAAATACATAGCTACATGACCAGGAAAAAATATCAAGTCTCCTGGCTTTAGTTTTTCAAATGATATTTCTTTGATTGGGAAGCCTTTTTTTATCTTAGCATCTCTATAAATCAGTATCCCATTTAGCATGTAAGCCATTGAGCAGAGACCCGAACAGTCAATTCCAAGAGGTGTTTTTCCACCCCACCTGTATTGAGTTCCTAAATAGCTTATTGCAGCTTTGGTTAAATTCTTTCTCAAGTTTTCTTCATCCTTTATATAATAGGTATTTATTAATTTTGATATAAAACTTTTTCTAATCCATCCTATTCTGGAATCTGGTAATTTAACTTTTACAAATCCTTTATTTTCACTGATTTCATTAGTTGAAATTAAATTTCCCCCCCTCGTTAAACTTGCTATTTGATATCCGGAAGCCTCAGGTTTGTTTAGTACATCTGCAAATGAGTTTAATACTACAGTATTTTTTTCTCTATTCCATATTTTTGAGTTAATATCATCAATAATCAGATTTTCTCCATTTATATATCCCTCATACTTGTAATGAGTTCTTATATAAAACCAATTATTATGTTCAGCTTTAAGTATTTCAACATTCATTCCAAATAAAACTTCATCAACATTTTCTGAAATTTCTTTAGGCTCACTTTTTAATATCCCAATAGTTTTATTTACCACAGCATATTTCATTTAATCACCTCATTAATTTGTAGTAATATATTAAAAGATAGTTATTTCCTTTCTGCTGCAATCTAGGGCTGCTTTTTTGCCTAAAGGGAGGCTCATAGTAGGCATACAATGTCCGCAGGCTAAATTATAAATTGTAGGCTTGTTTTCTGGTTTAATTAGTTCTTCAAAAACCTCCATCAAACTTAAGCTTTTATCTTCCTCTTTTGCCTTACAATCAGTCCATGCTCCCAAAATAATACCTGCTGCATCTCTAAATTTTCCTGATTGTTTTAATTGAAGCAGCATCCTATCTATTTTATATGGTAATTCATCCACATCCTCCAAAAATAATATTTTGTCTTTAGTATTAATTTCATAGTGAGTTCCTAGAGATGAAACTATTAAAGAAAGATTACCTCCAACTAGTTTTCCAGTTGCACATCCATTAACTAAAGTCTTAATTTTTTGTCCATTAGGATTTTCAAGTTTCCCTAAAGGTTTATCACTAAATATGTTTCTTTTAAAATAATCCATAGTATAACAATCTATCCCTTTATATAATTCCGTTCCAGCCATTGGGGTATGGAAAGTTATTAGTTTGCATTTTTGATTAAGTACATTATGAAGAACTGTAATATCACTATATCCTGCAAACACTTTAGGATTCCTTTTAATCATCTCATAATCCAGCATATCAAGTAATCTTGCTGAACCATAACCACCTCTTATTGCAAAAATTCCCTTAATATTTTTATCTTTAAACATAATATTTATATCATTAGCTCTTAAATCATCACTTCCAGATAAAAAGCCATGTAAGCTTCTGCAGCTTTCACCTAAAACCACTTTAAGACCTAAGTCTTCCATTGCTTTAACTGAAGGATTTATTCTATCATTTGGAGTTGGACCAGCTGGCCCGATTAATCCTATTTTATCTCCATCTTTTAAAGGTTTAGGCTGTATCATTTAATCATTCCCCTATCTATAAAATAATAATATAACTTATTCTCCTTCTATAAAAATAGAAGCTTAGATTCTAGAAAAAGCTTGGCTTAAAAAAATATAAAAGTCACCACATTAAACCTTTTGTATAAATGCAGTGACCTCATTATCAATATATTCAATTCCTTTTATATTGTACTCTTTTTTTATTCCAATTATAAATTTTTTAATACTAAACTATTTGAAATGAATTTGCTTTCCACCTGGAACTTCATACACGATTCCATTCACACTTATCCAAACAGATTTAAAATTAGGGTTATATACAAACTCTCCGCTCATAGAAAATTGTAAATTATCACTTGCCTTTAAATAATCAACTATCTCGATATTTGTTGCATACCATATATCTTCTCTATTCCCCAATTTCTCACAGAATTTCTCGATGATATCCCAATTATTGTCTCTAGGAAATTCATAACTGTGTCCCCATACATAAAACATATATAAGTATTGTTTCTTGTTTAAAGCTAAAAAATCATCTGCATACTTAAGAAAGTTAGGATCACCATGCCTACAAGTTCCTTTCCATTCAAGAAAATCTTCTGGAATATCAAAGGTACCAGTAGTTTCAACGACTCGTCCATATTCTATTCCAAGACCAGGTAGTATTGCTTTAATTTCATTACTGTATGAACCATTAGGATAAGATAAGCCTCTTACTGTATATCTAACTATCGATTCAAGTTTTTCCCTGTCTTCAAGAATTTGCTTTGCTACATGAGCTATTGATAATCTTGAAATAGTTGGATGAGTAGCTGTATGACATGAGATTTCATGTCCTTTATATAAATCGCTAATTTTTTCCTTAGGTATTCTTAATCCATAAATATCATTTGGGGTTGGAGGTGCATCCTTAAGAAGCCCAGAATTTAAATGAAAAGTCCCTTTAATTCCATACCTATTAAATAAAGAAATTAATTTTTTATCAGGCTCTCGTCCATCATCATAGCTCATTGTTAATACTTTAAATTTCCCATTTGGAAAACACTTATAAATAGTTCTCATGTATACTACCCTCTATCTTAAAAATATCCTGAAGAAATTTATTAAACATCGTCTTTAAAATCTGTTTGTTAAATAAACCTCTATGGATATTTTATTATATATAGCTAACCATTTCAAGATTGATACTTTTATAAATATAGAAGCTATTGCATAAAGTTTTACTACTTAATTGCAATAGCTTCTTATAGTTAGTTTCATTTAAAATTTATATATTAAATAAATAAATTTAATCCTGAATCATTAGCAGCACCTAGATATGAAGCAACTCCTCCTATTTCAACGCCGTCAATAAATTCTTCTTTCTTTATTCCCATTAATTCCATGCTCATAGAGCATGCTACAACATTAACACCCATATCAATTGCATTCTTTATTAATGTTTCAAGGCTATCAACATTATGTTTTTTCATGATTTGCTTTATCATTGCAGGACCCATTCCCATCATATTCATTTGAGATAATGGTAATTTTCCTGGATGAGCTGGAAGCATTATATCAAACATTTTTTCCATAGTATCCTTCTTTACATTAGGCTTATTGGGATTTTTCAATATATTAAGCCCCCAGAAGGTAAAGAACATTGTAACTTCCTTTCCCATAGATGCAGCTCCTGTAGCTATTATGAATGAGGCTATTGCTTTATCTAAATCTCCACTAAACACAACTAGTGTCGCTCCATTTTTTTCTATAGCTTCTACTTTAAGAGCCTCAGTTTGTAAATTCAATGCTGGCGCTTTTCCTTTTTGAATATAAGCAATAAAGGCTTTTTCGCTGCTATTAAATTCTGATTTTAATAGAGTATTTCCAGTTGAATCACACCATGATTTTATATCCTTCGTAAATCCAGGATCGCTTGCTTTAACTTCTAAAATATTTCCATCTTCCATTTTCTTAATTTCTTCAAATACTCTTTTTATTGGACCAGGGCATTGAAGTCCACATGCATTTAAACTTATATTAGCATTTATTTCTGTTATATCTGAATTTTCTAGTTTCATTACAGCTACCTCATCATCTATTTTTATATTGTTTTTATGCTGATTTTCTATACTTTCCTCTGCTCTTTTTACATATAAATAAGTTTTTACTCCACCGTCTATATTTGTACAGTCAAATCCATTTTGTTCTAAAATTCTGCAGGCAACATATCCTCTAAGTCCAACTTGACAGGTAACATATAAACTTTTATTCCTTGGAATTTCATTTATTCTCTTTCTCAACTCTCCAAGTGGAATATGGATAGAATTATCAAAGCCTCCTGTAACTAACTCAAATTCTTCTCTTATATCAAGAATTAAGGATTTTTCAGCGTCTAATTTATCAATTTCATGCCATTGAATTGTTTTTGTAAATCCTTCTATAATATTTGAAGCATAGTATCCAAGCATATTAACTGGATCTTTAGCTGAATTATATGGTGGCGCATAGCAAGGTTCTATATCTTGTAAATCAAATACAGTAAGTTTTCCTTTAATTGCTGCTGCTATTACATCAATTCTTTTTTCAACACCATCAAGGCCAACTCCTTGCGCTCCAAATATTCTTCCCGATTTTGGATCAAATAGCATTTTAAAGGCTACAGGGAAAGAACCTGGATAATAGCCAGCATGAGAACCTGGATGAATGTGTATAACTTCATATTCAATACCTAATCTTTTCAAAGTCTTTTCATTATTTCCGGTTGTTGCTGCTGTATAGTCAAATATCTTTGCAACTGATGAACCAAGAGTTCCTCTATATTCAGCTTTTTTGCCACAGATGTTATCTGCTACTATTCGACCTTGTCTATTAGCTGGCCAGGCTAGAGGAATCATTGTAGGCTTTTCATTTACAAAATCCATAATCTCTACCGCATCACCTAAAGCATAAATATTAGGATCAGAGGTTTTCATAAATTTATCAACTATAATAGCTCCTCTTTCATTTAATTTCAAATTTGCATCTCTTGCAATTGTTGTTTCGGGTTTTACTCCAATTGATAATATTACAATATCAGTTGATACTTCTTTTCCGCTATTTAATACTATCTTTCTACCATTATCTTTAAAACCATTGACTCCATCATTTAATAGTAGTTCTACACCTTTATCTATTAAATGTTCATGAATGATACTTGCCATTTCAAAATCTAGTGGAGCCATTACTTGGCTTCCTGCCTCAACTAATGTTATATTAATTCCTAAAGCATGAAGATTTTCTGCCATTTCAAGACCGATAAATCCTCCTCCTATTACAGTTGCATGCTTCGGTTTTTTCTCATCAACATATGCTTTAATTTTATCGGTGTCAGGTATATTTCTAAGAGTAAATAAATTATCACATTCACTTATTCCTGATATTTGAGGTTTTATTGGTGCTGCTCCCGGCGATAAAACTAAAATATCATAAGATTCTTCATATTCTTCATTTGTTTTGTGATTTTTAATTTTAACTACTTTATTTACTTTATCTATATTTAATGCTTCATTAAAGTTTCTTATATCCAGATTAAATTTTTCACTCATTTCTTCAACAGTCTGTACTATAAGCTTACTTCTATCGTCTATTGTCTCACCGATATAATAAGGAAGACCGCAATTAGCAAAGGATATATATTCACCTTTTTCAAGCACAATTATTTCAGCTTTTTCATCTAATCTTCTAAGCCTTGCAGCAGTAGACGCACCACCAGCAACTCCACCAACGATAATTATTTTCTTAGTCATAAAATCTCTCCTTTTTTATAATGCATGTTCATAAAACATCATGATAATATTTCGATTATTTTCATACTACTGATTGTTATTTATTTAACTTAATTAGAGTTTATAAAATTATCAGCATAATTGTCTGTGACTTTATCACTAAGTTTAATTACAGAAAGAATTATAAGCGTACACTTTCAATCAATATTTGAATTAGAATATAATCCTATAAAAATCGCTGTATTTAGGTTTAAAATTCTTACATTAACAAATACTATTAAATAATTACTATATTAAGGAGGAATGATTTATGCCTAAAACTACTGGTGTAGTCAAATGGTTTGATGCTGAAAGGGGATTTGGTTTTATATCATGCAGCGAAGGAAATGATGTTTTTGTACATCATTCACAAGTTAAAGAAAAAGGTCCAGATAAAGAGTTACATGAAAATGAAGGTGTAACCTTTGATATTGAAGATGGCAAAAAAGGCCCTATGGCTACAAATGTTCAAAAATTATAATATAAGTATAGATTTTTAAATATTCTCTAGACTTTAAAAATAGAAATTAAGGCTTTAAACATAATATATTCATTTCTATTCACATTAAGTAAGTAATATTAAGTATTAATAATTTTTCTGCAAAGACTTTTTAACATAAGTAATATAATTCTTTAGTAGTATAATATTACTATAATAAAGTAATTAAAAATACTTTCAAGTTAAATGCTATGTCTCAGATTTTATAATATTTAATGAAAGAAGGCTTAATATGATAATAGTTGCTAAAGATGGTACAGGACAATTTAATAACATTCAAGCTGCAGTTGATTCTGTTACAAAAGATAGTGCTGAAGAAATTGAAATATATATAAAAAAAGGTGTCTACAAAGAGAAATTATGTATTTTAAAACCTTTTATAACCCTCATCGGAGAGGATAAAAATCAAACTATTATAACTTATGATGATTATGCAAAAAAACTATTTCCAAATGGCGAAGCATATAGGACATTTAATTCTTATACTATTTTCATAGGCACTAAAAATTTTACTGCAAAAAATATAACTTTTGAAAATGCTGCTGGAATTGGTGAAGTTGTTGGGCAAGCCGTAGCTGCATATGTTGAAGGTGATAAAGCAAAATTTAAAAACTGTAGATTCTTAGGAAATCAAGATACTTTATTTACTGGTCCACTTCCCCCTAAACCAATAGAAGGCAATAACTTTGGTGGACCTATTGATGAAAAAGAACGAATTGTAGGAAGACAATATTATGAAAATTGCTACATTGAAGGTGATATAGATTTTATATTTGGTTCTGCCATTGCTGTCTTTAATAAATGTGAAATATTCTCAAAAAACAGGGATAGAGATGTTAATGGATATATAACTGCAGCCTCAACAGTAGAAGGCAAAGAATTTGGTTATGTGTTTATTGATTGCAAATTAACAAGCAATGCAGCTTCTAATACTGTTTATCTAGGAAGGCCTTGGAGAGATTTTGCTAAAACTGTATTTATAAATTGCTATATGGAAAATCACATAAAAAAAGAAGGATGGAATAATTGGAACAAGACACTTGCTGAGAAGGAAGCCGTTTATGCAGAATATAACAGTTATGGACCTGGTGCATCTAATGAAACAAGAATGCCTTGGTCTTATATCTTAAATGAAACTGAAATTAAAAAATATACTATTTTTAACATACTTAGTGGAAATGATAAATGGAATCCAGAATTATAATTATCTACTATTTTTATAATTAGGCTTGTGCAATATTTGCACACGTGTACAAAATGTTATACAAGCCTAAATTAATTATTTGCAGGCAACCTTTACCACTATTTTCTTTATACTAGAAGGTTTACCTAGAGCACAACCTGGTTTATGTCCATCTTCTGGAAAAAAGATTGCATAATCTCCATCAGAAAATTTTATATTCGAGCCTTTATCTGTTTCTTTATAAAAAATCAAATCTTTTTCGGGTCTAAAATCTTCGCTAACTTCTAAATTAGTTATTGGAGCATATCCCATAATTTCTTGACCTTCAATAATTAATTGAATATCAATATATTTTTCATGAGCTTCCCAATTTTTTTCTTTTTCATCTGCAGTAGTGTATTCTTGTACAAATGCAAATACATCTTTTCCTGCGATTTCATATTCACCAACTTTTAATTCCTTTAAATTATTACTCTTTAAAAACTCAAAAGCTTTTACAAAATTCTTATTGATAATTGAGTAATCTTTAGTGTTTTTAATATTTTCACATATCATAAATAAAGTCCTCCTAATGTTCTATTGTTTTAGCCTATATGTGAATAATATACCTCTTAAAGAAATAATTCAATAATTAACTAATATTTAATTACAGATAACACTGTTTATTTGCATAATTATATTACTTAAGATAAAAATATATATGTATTTAAAAAATTCCAATGTAGAAATTGTTAAAGTATAAATTAAAATTGAATATATACATCTCAATGCTAAGATTATATTTTGATTTACATAGGCTATAAGTAAATGCCTAACTGTAAAATTCAGAAAAACTAATTGAAATATATATTTAGAATTATATAATTTATGCCGGCTAAACCTAAATAATTGCATTTGTATATATAATAAGACATTATTCTACTTTAATACTCTATAAACAGAATTTTCATTTTTTTGTTTTCATATAGTAATTTTTAGAGTATAATAAACATGGATAAGAAAGTTTGTTATTTTATTAACTAAATTTATTTCTTAGCCTATTTAGTATCACAACAAATTTACAAGTATACGGAGGTCGTAATAATGTTAACATCAGCTAAAGAAATGTTAAGCAAAGCAAAACAAGGAAAGTATGCAGTTGGTCAATTCAACATAAACAACTTAGAATGGACAAAAGCTGTATTATTAACTGCACAAGAAAACAATTCACCAGTTATTTTAGGTGTATCTGAAGGTGCAGGAAAATATATGACTGGATATAAGACTGTTGCTGCTATGGTTAAAGCAATGATCGAAGAATTAAATATCACTGTACCAGTTGCACTACACTTAGATCACGGTAGTTATGAAGGAGCTAAAAAATGTATCGAAGCTGGATTCTCATCAATCATGTTTGATGGATCTCACTATCCAATAGCTGAAAACATAGAAAAGACTAAAGAATTAGTTGCTATAGCTAATGAAAAAGGACTTTCTTTAGAAGCAGAAGTTGGTTCAATTGGTGGAGAAGAAGATGGAGTTATCGGTAAAGGTGAAGTTGCTGATGCAAATGAATGTAAACAAATTGCTGATTTAGGAGTTACAATGCTTGCTGCTGGAATCGGAAATATTCATGGAAAATATCCAGCTAACTGGACTGGATTAGATTTCGATGCATTAGCTAAAATTGAAGAAGCTGTTGGAACTGATATGCCATTAGTATTACATGGTGGTACTGGAATTCCAGAAGATATGATTAAAAAAGCAATTTCTCTTGGTGTTGCTAAAATCAACGTTAACACTGAATGTCAATTATCTTTCCAAGAAGCTACTAGAAAATACATAGAAGCTGGAAAAGATTTAGAAGGAAAAGGCTTTGACCCAAGAAAATTATTGGCACCAGGTTTTGAAGCTATTAAGGCTACAGTTAAAGAAAAAATGGAATTATTCGGTTCTGTAAACAGAGCATAATTTCATTATTATATTAAAAAGGAGCAGTGTATACTGCTCCTTTTTAATATATGTAACTATTAATCTTATAATGCGAGGTAATTCATTTTTCTATTCTCTCCGCTATCTCTAGCTTTCTGCAGTATTTCATTTATTGCTGAACTAAATATTATATTAGAACTGTACACGCTGGAGGTATTGAAATATTCTAATATCCACATGTTTTTCTTATTATTTAGAAGCTTGCTCAAAGTATTCATAGTTTCTCTAAAAGATAGATTATATTTCCATAAAAGTTCAACAACATTGTTAAGACGATTACTAATTATCTTAAAATCTAATTCCTTGTCAATTCTTCCAAGTTCAACAATGTATTTTGCATCTTTTAAAACTTCTGCAGGTAAAAAGTTGTTATCGTGTTCATTCCTTCTTAAGCTGTCATTCAAGATATTTAAAATATATATAAACATTTAATTTCTCCTTAAATTATATTTCTTTGATATACGTTTACATTAATTATATCACTAAATTTCTACTTAATCTACCCCATTCTACATATTTGTACAATTTTCTTTTTTCTTTATATTATTCTTATTAAATTATTATTTTATTTAACTTCTTTATAATATAGGAATTATTATTTGCAAATATATACATACTAATATAAGTAGTATATTTATATTTTGGAGGTGCCATAATGAACAATAAATATAATGATTTATTTGATGAACTGGTTAAATCATATTATGAAGATAATTTCGATGAAACTCTTGAGAGAATTATGACATGCCATGAAAAATCTCCACAAGAAACTTTTCAGATAATTACATCTTTATGTGGAGTTGATATGGAGTTTGATAATAATTATTTATATAACTTGAAGAAAGCTATAACTGAATATACTGTTAATGTACGATTAATAGAAAAAATTAAAGGCTGCAACATAGAATGCACTAAAGATGAAAATGGCAAGTTTAGTTGCCAAGCAGCCTGTCCATTTGATGCAATCATGTATGATGACAAACAAAAGAGCACTTTTATCGATTCCGATCGTTGTTTAAGCTGCGGAGTATGTATAGATTCATGCCAGAACGGATTAATATTAGATAAGGTATTTTTTCTTCCTGTTCTGGATCTTATTAAGAATAATAAACATGTTTTTGCAGCTGTTGCTCCCGCTATTTCTGGTCAGTTTGGTGATAGTGTGACAATGGATAAATTAAGAGCAGCATTAATAACAATAGGATTTACTGATATGTTTGAAGTTGCCTTTGCTGCTGATGCATTATCAATAAAGGAAGCTGTTGAATTTGATAGACTTGTAAATAATCCAGATGACTTTATGATAACATCCTGCTGTTGTCCTATATGGATTGGAATGTTAAGAAAAGTATACAAAGAACTTGTTCCTAATTTATCTCCTTCTGTCTCTCCTATGGTTGCAGCTGCCCGTATGATAAAAAAATTAGATAAGGATGCGAAAGTTGTATTTATAGGTCCATGTATTGCAAAAAAAGCTGAGGCGAAAGATAAGGATTTAAATGATGCCGTAGATTTTGTATTAACATTTGAGGAGCTTAATGAAATATTTTCAGCATTAAAAATTGAACCTGATAAACTGCAAGAAATTCCTTCTATAGAATACGCTTCTAAAGGCGGCCGTTTATATGCACGTAGTGGTGGCGTTTCTATTGCAGTTTCTGATGTTATAAAGGAACTTTGTCCTGAAAAATTTGAACACTTTAAGGCTGCTAAGGCTTCTGGAGTTAAAGATTGCAAAGAGCTTCTTGAAAAAGCCTTAAAAGGAGAACTTGATGCAAATTTCCTTGAAGGTATGGGCTGTATAGGAGGATGTGTTGGTGGACCGAAGGCAATACTTCCTACAGATTTAGGTAAAGAAGCTGCTGATAAATATGCTTACAATTCAGCAATAAAAGTCCCTGTTCATAGTAAAGTGCTTGATCAAGTTTTGGAAAAGCTTGATATACATTCACTAGATGACTTTCATGATAAAGATAAAATAAGTATTTTTGAACGGAAATTTGAATGATAATTTTTAACTTGGTATTATTAACTATTACATTTAAACATAGTTGAAAGTATTTAAATAGAATGGTGCTCCCCATTACTCGTATCAATAAATTTTTAAATCGAGTTACAGGAAGCACTCTCCTATTCAGTAAGTTATAATAGCTTTTTATAACTTACAACTAAAAATTATTTAGCTATTTTACAGTTTCTAATGCTTTTTTTACTTTTGGAACTACATAGTGACTTCCACCCCTATCTTTAACGTCTTCTACCATCATTGCAACTAGTAAATTATTAGGCGCCTTATTTGTAGTCATACCTATAAACCAACCTAATTCAGTTCCATTAACATCTGTTTGTGAAGCCTTAATTTCTGCTGTTCCAGTTTTTCCGGCTATGGTTAACCCATTTGTATAAGCTCCATGTCCAGTACCAGCAGGATTTTCCACTACTTGTATTAAATCTTGAAGTACCAAATCTGTTGATTCTTTGGTCACTGCATTCGCTTTCCATATCTTACTTTGTGGATTGCTTTGATATGTTAAATAAGGAGTTAAAATATTTCCATCATTCTCAAACATTGTATATAATGACGCTAAATGAACTGGATTAACTAATACTTCTCCTTGTCCATATCCACTATCAGCTAACTGGACTTCTGATTTAAAATCTTTATTATCATTTGTAAATTGTGAATTGTATAATGGGTATTCAAACGGAATTTTGTCAGCAAACCCAAAGCTAATCAATTTATTTTTAAAAGTATCCTTTCCTATATCAAGTGCTGCTTGTGCAAAATAAATATTATCAGAATAAACAAGAGCATTTAGGAGATTAGATGGTCCATTATACGCTTCTACTCTTGTAACAGAATAACTTCCCCAACTGTTACTTTTTTGCCAGCTTAACCCCTTTATGTTTTTGTCAGCATTTGGATCTATCTTTTTAGTATCAACCCCAATAGCTGCTGTAATTGGTTTAAATGAAGAACCAGGAACTAAGGTTGCTTGAAATCTATTGTATAAAGGCTTATTAGGATCATTATTTAAACTGTTCCATTTATCATTAGACATACCTAAAGCAAAATCGTTAGGGTTGTAGGACGGAGTACTAACTAAAGCCAGAACTTCACCCGTATTTGGATTCATAGCTACCGAAGCCCCTTTATCACTGCCTAGCTGATTATATAAAAGAGCTTCCATATTACTATCAATGGTTAACTTCAAGTCTGTCCCATTTTTAACGTCTTTAGTTATAATAGTTTTCTTTTTATCTCCTGTATTACTTTGAATATATATTTCTGCACCATCTATTCCTCTAAGAGTGTCTTCAAATGCTTTTTCAATTCCTGCTTTTCCAATTAATGAACTTTCAGTATATTGTTCATCTTTGTGCTTCTCTAATTCATCTGAATTTATAGTTTGTACATAACCTGTTAGATGCGCTGCTTGTTCACCTAGAGGATATACTCTTGAATCCTTATCATTAATCTTTACTCCAGGAATTTTAAGTAAACTTGGAATTCTATCATCACCATAAGGTATGGATTTTATTGGAATAAACATATCAGGCTTTACATATGAAGCATTTAATTGATTGTTTATATAATCTGGAGTTGTTTCTAATAGTTTTGCAATATCATTAATAGACTTGTCTTTATCATCGCCTAGATTACCTGGAACAATGCCTACATTAGAAGAGACAGAATCGGTTGCAAGCTTCACGTTATTTCTATCTAAAATATCCCCTCTTTTTGATTTTATTGTTTCCACTCTGACTTTATCATTATCAGCTAAATCTGGAAATATTACTTGAGAGCCCCACTTTATCATATAATCTTTACCTATATCTTTACTCATGGTTATACTGTTTGAAAACTCTAGATTTCCGCATAAAGTATCCATATTCATTATGTAATTTATGGTCGCCTCAGTATTACTTTTTTGAACATCTTTAACCTCTACTTTAATATTACTTGCTTGTATACCTTCATAGATATTTTTATTTCTTGAAACAAAATCATCTTCTGAAACTTTTTGTTTTGTCTCAGCGTCAGTTAATTCATACATTTTCTTATAGTCTTTTTGGTTTAGATAATTTATATACTCTGTTAATTTGTCTGTAGGTTTGTGCATATTATTATATACAAAAAAAGCGATTACACAAATAATAAATGGAATGACTACAACCGCCGTACCGATAAGAACGTAAATATTTTTCTTTTTTTCCATATAATCATCCCTTCATGATTTTATCAATTAAGTAAATTATAACATATGACTTTATATAAAAATACATTTTGATATTGCACGCTACAAATGATTAAAGAGGCTGCACTCTCTTTTAGCAGCCTCTTTAATGTAGACAGTGATTAACATCTAATAACTTCAACCTTGTATCCATCTGGATCTGTAACAAAATAATATCCTGGTTTTTCTCCTGGTAGACCCTTTAAAGGTGTAACTTCGTATCCTAGCTCAATATGCTTATCTCTTAATTCTTCTAACTTTTCAACTCCAATAGCAACATGGCTGAATCCATTTCCTAATTCATATTTTTCTGCACCATAATTATATGTAAGTTCAATTTCATAACCATTAGCTTCATTTGATAAATAAACAAGAGTAAATTTATGCTCTGGAAAATCCTTTCTTCTTGTTTCTATTAGTCCTAAACCTTCTTTATAAAATTTTAATGATTCCTCTAAATTTTTAACTCTTATACAGGTATGCAACATTTTTACTGACATATCAGTACCTCCTTATATTAGTGTACAATTTAAATTATAATATTTCTAATAATTTATATAGATTATTTATATACTATAGTTATAAATATATATGCAAATGCAACAGAAATTATCTTATGCTTAAAACATAACTGCTTAGAATTTATAATATCTAAGCATAATTTTTATTATGAAATCTATATAAATCATCATACTCATAATATAACATATAAATTAAAATCAAAAAATACTTTAATTTATATAAAATATTAAAATTTACCTTACTTGGTTTTTTACGTTTAACTTAACTAGTAAAATATAGCATAATATCAACTTATACTTTATAATAATATACAGTGACTCTAGCTATAACATTCATAATTTTTATCGATATTAAGAATAATTAAGGGGGTTAATAATTAGATGAAAATATTAAAATATATGCTTATATTCATCCCAATAAGCTTTATAGCAGAATTTATGCATGCTTCACCTTCAATAATGTTTGTACTTGCAGCTTTTTCTATAATTCCGCTAGCTGGTCTTATGGGTGAAGGAACAGAAGAAATTTCATTTTATTCAGGTCCTAAAATCGGCGGATTTCTAAATGGTACTTTTGGTAATGCAACTGAACTTATCATATCATTCTTTGCACTTAAACAAGGTCTTTTTGAAGTTGTTAAATCATCCGTTGCTGGTGCAGTAATAGGCAATGTCTTATTAGTACTTGGTGCTAGCATGCTTGCTGGAGGTTTAAAACATAAAACTCAAAAATTTAATAAAAAGGTAGTAGAAGTTTCTGCAAGTATGCTTCTATTTGCAGTAGTTGGTTTATGCATTCCTGCATTATTTACTCATACCGTTGATCCATCTCTTTTGAACACACGATATGAAGGATTAAGTATAGTGGTAGCAATCGTAATGATTACAATATACATATTAAGCTTGATTTTTTCCTTTTTTACTCATAAAGATATTTATATTGTTAATTCTGAGGAAGAAACAAGTGCTAAGTGGTCACTAAAAAAAGCTATATTAATACTAATTATATCTACTATACTACTTGCAATTGAAAGTGAATTTTTAGTAGGTGGTATTGAAGATATAACAAAGAGTTTAGGTCTTAGTGAATTTTTCGTAGGTATTATAATAATCCCTATAATCGGAAATGCAGCTGAGCATAGTACTGGTGTAGTTATGGCTCTTAAAAATAAAATGGATGTAGCTTTGGAAATTGCTATAGGTTCAAGTCTTCAAATAATATTATTTGTTGCTCCAGTACTGATTTTCATAAGTTTATTGTTCACTCCTATGAGCATTGTGTTTAATGAATTTGAATTAATTGCTCTTATAGTTGCTGTATTAATAGTAAACAGAGTATCTAATGATGGAGAATCAAATTGGCTGGAAGGTGTACAATTGCTAGCAGTATATTTAATTGTTGCTGCATCATTCTTTATCCTATAATTATATGAAAGTTCTCACTATAAAATTAAAAAGCACTTAAATGTTCCTTTATTTAAACATTTAAGTGCTTTTTAATTTTAAATATTTTACTTTTAATAAAATACCTTAATTCTATAACTCAGAAGGAAAAGTAATTTCTAGCTGCTTTCTCACTTCGTCCATTGTTTTCATTATTGAAAGAGAATCATTTAAAGAGATGGCATTACATTCTATTTCACCTTTCTCTAAACATTCCATAACAGCTGCTGCCTCATAATTATATCCATTTCCTTCAAGAGGAATATTTACAGTTATAGGTTCCTTCCCTATAACTGATAATGTTGCAGATGTACTTTTGATGAAATCAGGTATTACAATTGTCCCCTTATTTCCAACAATTCTCGCTTGATTTTGAAGTGGTGTATTTATTGCACATGATAACAATGCCATCTGGCCACCTTCATATCCAAAAGTCATTGCTGATTGTTCGTCTACTCCAGTTTCTAATAGACTAGTAACGGCTTTTATACTATTGGGATATTTTTTATATATCCATGTAGAAAAAGATATTGGATATATACCAACATCCATTAAAGCTCCTGCACCTCTTTGCAAACTAACTTTTCTTTCTTCTGGATTTCCTTCTCTTCTAAATCCAAAATCAGCGGATATCATTCGTATTGGTCCAATAGCACCTTCATTAATCCATTCATGTACTTTTTTCATTATTGGAAAGAATCTAGTCCACATAGCTTCCATTAAGAATATCTTTTTCTCTCTTGCAAGTTTTATAACTTCTTCTGTTTCCTTAGCATTAAGAGTAAATGGTTTTTCACATAAAACAGCTTTTCCATTATTCAAACACATTATGATATTTTCTTTATGTGCACTATTAGGTGTTGCTATATAAACAACCTCTACTTCTTTGTCTTTAAGCATTTCTTCATAGCTTCCGTAACACTTTGCAAAACCATACTGCTCTCCAAATTTAGAAGCAGTTTCTATTGAACGAGAGGCCACTGCATATAATTCTGCATTCTCTAAAAATGTTAATCCTCTTGCAAAATTATTAGCTATAGTACCTGTACCCATAATTCCCCATTTAATTTTTCTCATTTCGCTTTCCTCTTTTCATCATTTAGTATCAAAGTTTACCAATATTGTAACACCCAAAATATATATAACTCAATAATTTTATCGACATTAGATATATCATCATGCACTTTATATATTTTCCTGATATTTAATTATTTCATTTCTTAAGCTATTTTATAACCATTTCTTCTTTTTAAACCAAAAAATACATATACTAATTATACATATACTGATTAATATGACAAATGGATATCCATATGTCCAATTATATTCTGGCATTTTAAAATTCATTCCATACCACCCTACAATAAGAGTTAATGGTAGAAATATAGTAGTTACAACAGTAAATAATTTCATCAATTGATTTTGACTTATGTCTACCTGAGCTTGATATGCTTCCCTAACTTGTGTTACGTAATCTCTTAAATTGTTTACTACTTGATATAATCTATTGATACGATTGGTAAGCATTTTAAAATATTTAATTGTCTTTTTATCAATAAGTGCATTTTCATTTTCTTCGATTAATTCTGCAATATTTATAAGCCGCTCATAATAGCGTTTTAGTTTCAATAATTTTTTTCTTAAAACAATTATCTTCTTTAAATAATTATCATTCTTTAAAGTTATAAGTCCTTCCTCAAGATCAGTTATTTCATATTCAAGTTTTTCAAGATAATTAGTATCATCATATGTTAGCTTGTCAAAAAATATGTAAAGCATCTTACTAAGCGTAGAACATTTTATTTCTTCAGAGTTAATTTTTAATATAAGTTCATCTACCATTTGAAAATTATCACAAATAAATACAAGAAGGTTTTTTCTAATATATATGCAAACTCTTTTAGATGGTTTTAACACATCAAAAACTTTTGGAATCTTTAACGATAAATAATCAAAACCTTCATAGCTTTCAAATTTTGTGGTTTTTCCATTAAGGCAATCGAAAAGTATTTTTTCATTAATAAAAAGCTTCTCTGCATATTTTTTTAATTGCTCATAAGTAATAACAGCAACAAAAGACCTTTCTTCGGAATCTATATTATCAATGGAATCTTCAACTAATTTTTCATTATTTAGAGAGTATATCATTGCTATCACCTGTTTTCTAGTTTTCTTACATTCTATCATATATGATAATTATAAGAAATCATTTTTTTGGACAACTGATTTAATTAAACATATATTTAAATTAAATTCTATAACTTTAATGAGTCTTGTGGCAAAATATTTTAAATAATAAATTTTATGTAGAATATATTATTCTCATAATATCATCAGATATCATAGTGAAGTTTGTTACAAATATACTAAAAGCAAAAAATATAAATACATTTAATCATGAAATCTATATATGTACCTGCAAAAAATAACATAATACCCAATAAATTAATTTATAATAATATGTATATTAAAAATGAAAATGCACATATTATTATCATAAGGGATATAACAGTTGAGCAAAGATATATATATGCTCTAAATAAAAGGGTGTATATGTGTCGAACAAAGATTATATAATGATTATAAATATAGTTGTTATATTTAGTCGGCGATAAGATTTTAAATAGTATGGAAAAGTTTTATTATAGTTGACTATATATTATTATATTTATTATAATAATACTCCAACTTATTATTTAAGGTCGAGTTAACATTATTCAATGTGTTGAATTGATTTTATATAGCCGTGAGG